>DATENJ010000278.1:0-2217 GCA_035275125.1 Actinomycetes bacterium
GCCCTGGCCGGCGCCATCGCCGAGGCCAACTCGGCCATCCTCGACCAGGCCGCCGGCGACCCCGGCCTCTGGGGCATGGGCACCACCGTGACCGCCGCCGCCCTCGCCGGCGACCACCTCCAGCTCGCCCACGTCGGCGACAGCCGCGCCTACCTCCTCCGCGACGGCTCGTTCGACCAGGTCACCACCGACCACACCGTCGTCGGCGAGCTCGTCCGCCGCGGCCGCCTCACCCCCGCCCAGGCCGCCGTCCACCCCGAGCGCAGCATCCTCACCCGCGCCGTCGGCCTCGACCCCCGCATCCCCGTCGACGCCCCCGACCCCATCGACCTCCGCCAGGGCGACCAGATCCTCCTCTGCTCCGACGGCCTCACCGAAGCGGTTCCCGAACCCCAGATCGCCGAGCTCCTCACCACCAACCCCGACGGCGACGCCGCCTGCCGCGCCCTCATCGACACCGCCAACAACGCCGGCGGCCCCGACAACATCACCCTCATCATCATCCGGGTCGAGTGAGCCACTCACGCCCAGGACCCGGAGCGGCGCCGGGCCCTCCGGGGCGGGTCAGACCCGGCGGAGCACGGTGACGACCTTGCCGAGGATGCGCCCGTCGGGGCCGAACGGGATGGGCTTGTACTGCTTGTTGGCGGGGAGCAGGCGGACCCGGCCACCGTTGCGGGAGAAGTGCTTGATGGTGGCACCGTCCTCGGCGCCGGGAACGAGCGCGGCCACGATGTCGCCGTTCTGGGCGTCGCGTTGCTCGCGGACGACGACAAAGTCGTTCTCGGCGATCTGGGCGTCGATCATCGAGTCGCCGCGCACCCGGAGCATGAACAGGTTGCCCTCGCCGACCAGCTGGCGGGGCAGCACGAAGTTCCCGTCGACCCGCTGCTCGGCCAGGATCGGCGACCCGGCGCGGATCTCGCCGACCAGCGGCACCGGGACGTTCGGGGACTCACCCCGGAGCTGGATCGAGCGGTTCTTGCCGGCGTCGCGGCGGATCAGGTTCAGCGCCTCGAGCTTGTCGAGCCAGTAGCCAACCGTCCCGATGGAGCTGACGCCGATGGCCTCGCGGATCTCGCGCACCGTCGGGACCAGCCCGGTGGCCGCGTGCGACTCCCGGATGAAGTCGTAGATCTTCTGGCCGGTCGCGCCCAGCTCGCCGTTCGTCACCAGACCACCCATCCACCCACCCACTCGCCACGCGTCGGCTTCGGTCGGGATGCCCGTTGCGTCCCTTCATGCTGCACGCCCGAAGGGTGCGAGACAAGGGTATGCCGTCACCCCGACGAACCGGTGAAGCTTTCCACAGCCGGGACCACGAACCGCATCGTCGTCCCCTGCCCATGGGTGCTCTCGGCGGTGATCCGGCCGCCGTGCGCCTCGACAAGGCTCCTGGCGATCGCCAGCCCGAGCCCGGCCCCTCCCGAGTCGGCCGACTTCACGAACCGATCGAACACATGCGGCAGGTCGCGGGCGTCGATCCCCGGCCCGGTGTCGGCGACGGTGAAGGCGACGCCGCCCGGGGCGGGCTCGACCACGACCCGCACCGACCCGCCCGAGGGCGTGTGGCGGATGGCGTTGGTGAGGAGGTTGGCCAGGACCTCGCCGATCCGCACCGGGTCGACGTCGACCTCGGGGACGGGGCCGTCGGCGCGGCAGTCGAGCCCGACCCCGGCCCTGTCGGCCCTTGACCGGAGCGCGGCCGCCGCGTCCTGGGCCAGGGCGGCCGGGTCGATCCGCTCGCGGTGGAGCCGGAGCACGCCGGCCTCGGCCGTCGACAGGGTCTGGAGGTCGTCGAGCAGCCGCGCCATCACCGCCGTCTCCTCGAGGACGGGCCCGAGGTGCGCCTCGTCGGGCGGGTAGACGCCGTCGAGCATCCCCTCGACGTTGCCCCGGATCACCGACAGCGGCGTCCGGAGCTCGTGGGCGACGTCGGCCAGCAGGGCGCGGCGCTGGGTCTCGCTGGCCTGGAGCCGCTCCGTCATCTGGTTGAACGAGCTGGCCAGACGGCCAACCTCCCCGGGCCCCCGCACCCTGACCCGGGTCGAGTAGTCCCCTCCGGCGACCCGGTCGGCGGCCTCCATCACGTCCCCGATCGGCGCCGCCACCCGCCGCACGGCCCGCCCGGCCAGGAACGCCACCCCCAGCAGCCCAAGGATGATCAAGAAGAACGGGGGCCCAGACCAGCCCCTGCCACCCTCCCCCGGCCCGAAC
>DATENJ010000279.1:0-2040 GCA_035275125.1 Actinomycetes bacterium
AGGGAGCTGGACCGGCGGCTGGCCGGGATCTCCGACAACCTGGACCGGCGCCTGGTCGACCTCGACCGGCGGCTCTACCTGGGGCTGGACAGCGTCCAGGACGCCCAGGCGCGGGCCGCCGACACCGCCGCCCAGGTACGGGAGCGGGTGGCCGTGGTCGCCGGGGTGGCCGAGCAGGTGCTCGAGCAGGCCCGCGGGCTGAGCCGGCTCGAGGACCTGCTGCGCCCGCCCCAGGCCAGGGGCGCCCTCGGGGAGCTGCTGCTGGAGCAGCTCCTGGCCCAGGGGCTGCCCCACAACGCCTACCGGACCCAGCACGTGTTCCGCTCCGGGGCCAGGGTGGACGCGGTGCTGGTGGTCGGCGAGGCGATGGTCGCGGTCGACTCCAAGTTCCCGCTGGAGGCGTTCGCCCGCATGAGCACCACCCACGACGGCGACGCGACCAGGGCGCTGCACCGGCGGGCGTTCACCCGCGACGCCCGCCGCCATGTCGACGCCATCGCCGACAAGTACATCTGCCCCGACGAGGGCACCTACGACTTCGCCCTCTGCTACCTGCCCTCGGAGGCCGTGTTCTACGAGTTCCTGCGCGAGGACCCGCCGGGGGACTCCTGCTGGCGGTACGCGGTCGAGCGGCGGGTCTTCCCGGCCTCGCCGACGACCCTGTACGCCTACCTGGTCTCGATCGGGGTCGGGCTCAAGGGGCTGCGGGTCGAGGAGAACGCCCGCCGGGTGCTCGACGCCCTTGCCGCCCTGCGCGGCGACCTGGACGGGTTCCGGACCCATTTCGAGCTGGTCGGCCGCCATCTCGGCCGGGCCAGGGACCGCTGGCAGGACGCCGCCCACCGCCTCGACCGGTTCGACGGCCGCCTCGGCGAGGCCGCCGGCCGGGCCACCGACCTGGACCGGAGGCTGCCGGCGCCGGAGGTGGACGGCGAGACGGGCCTTACGGGAACCGGCTGAACCAGGTCAGCGACATGGTCGCCCCGGCGACCAGGAACAGCAGGCCGGTGGCGGCGAAGACCACCGTGATCTCCTGCTTCTCCTTGACGAAGCCGATCTTGGAGCCGAGCTCGCGGTAGATGTCCTTGAGGTCGTCGCTGCTGGGGGCGGCGAAGAAGCGGGCCCCGGTGGTCTCGGCGATCCGCTGGAGCGTGAGCTTGTCGGGCGGCACCGGGATCCGGCGCAGGGTGCCGGTCTCGTCGGGCACGTCGACCATCCCCTGGTCGGTGCCGAGCGCGATGGTGAACACCGGCACCCCGAGCGCCTTGGCGTCGGAGGCGGCCTCCATCGGCTGGGTCCGGCCCTGGGTGTTGGCCCCGTCGGACAGCAGCAGCACGATCAGGGGGGCGTCGGCCGCGGTCCCCTGCTGGCCCCCGGGATTGGGCGCCGGGCGGGCGTCGCTGCCGGTCGAGGGCGGCGTCGGCGGCCGCTTCACGTCGAGGGCCCGCTCGATCCCGTCGCCCATGGCGGTCGCCCCCTCGGCGTGCAGCGACGCCACCGCCTCGTAGACGGCCGGCCGGTCGGTGGTCGGCCGGGTCAGGGTCTGGGCGGTGGAGGCGAACGACACGATCCCGACCCGGAACTTGTCCGGGAGCTGCTCGACGAACTGGGTGGCGGCCCGCTGGGAGGAGATCAGCCGGGTCGGCTGCACGTCGGTGGCGTTCATCGACCCGGACACGTCCATGACCAGGACGATCGTCGCCTGCTCCTTGGGCACCAGGGCCAGCGCCTGCGGCCTGGCCAGGCTGATGACCAGGGCGGCCAGGGCGAGCAGGTAGAACGCCGGGGGGACGTGGCGACGCCAGCCCGGCTTGGCGCTGACCACGTTGGCCAGCAGGTCGAGGTTGGTGAAACGGACCGTGTAGCGGGAGCGGCGCCGCTGCGCGAGCAGGTAGGCGGCCAGCGCGACCGGGACGAGCAGGAGCGCCCAGAGCAGTCCCGGCCACTCAACGCTCACGGTACGGCGTCCCGTTTCATCGCGGTGGGCCCGGGCGGGCGTAGGGGGAGCCGGGGCCGGGCGGGCCGCCGGTGGTGACCGGG
>DATENJ010000280.1:0-3598 GCA_035275125.1 Actinomycetes bacterium
CGGTGCTGGCGGTCGACCCGGAGTCTGGCCAGGTGGGGCTGGGTCGGGGCGACCGGCAGGGGAGTCACGATGTCGGCGGGCCTTTCTCGAGAAGACCGGCTGCGGCGTGCCGGGCTCCAATCGTAGGGTCTTGGCATGGACACGACACCGCCAGCTGACGTCCGGGAGTTCCTCGAACGCTACGCCGAGGCCCTGGCCGGTGGGGACCTGCCGGGTATCGCCGCCTGCTATGCGTTTCCGGCCCTTGTGGTCGGGGACGCCGGGAGCATCCCGGTGGCCGAGCCGGGCCAGGTCGAGGCCGCCTTTGCCGGGGCCGCCGACGCCTACCGGGCCCAGGGGCTGGTCGGCATCCGGCTCGAGCTCGGCGCCGTCGACCCGCTCACGCCGAACCTGACCCTGGTCGAGGTCGGCTGGGCCTACCTTGACGAGGCCGGCGAGGCCCGGCGGCACTCCTCCTACCGCTACCTGCTGCGCCGCAGCGGCCCCGGCCAGCTCGGGATCCAGGTGGTGGTCGACACCACCGCGCCCTGAACCGGGCGGGGGCGGTCAGTCGCAGGCGGCCGGCTCGCGGACCGGCTGCGGGACCTTGCGGGGGCCGAACAGGCGGCCCTGGACCAGGGCGACGCCGAGCACCACGACCAGGCCGCCGATGACCAGGCGGAGCGAGAAGGGCTCGTCCAGGATCACCACCCCGAGGACGACGGCGACCAGGGGGACGAGGTAGGTGACCAGGGAGGCGACGGTGGCGCCGCTCTCCTGCAGGGTCCGGTAGTTGAGCAGGTAGGCGTAGCCGGTGCCGACGGTGCCGAGCAGGACCAGGCTGAGGGCGGCCTGGGGGCCGAGGTGGACACGGCCGGCGGCGAGGTCGACGACGGCCACAGGGGCGAGGAGCACGGTGCCGGCCAGCAGCTGGCCGAAGGAGAGCTGGAGGGCGGACAGGCCGGTGGTGAAGCGGTTGGCGTAGGCGAACCCGAAGCCGTAGCCGGCGCCGGCCAGGACGACCGCGGCCGAGCCGAGCAGGGAGCTGCCGGCCAGGTCGCCGCCGCCGACCCCGGCGACCACGGCGACGCCGAGGAAGCCGACGGCCACCCCGACCAGCTGGGGCGGGCGCAGGCGCTCGCCGAGCAGGCCGGCCGCGAACCCGGCGGCGAACAGGGGCGTGCAGGCGTTCAGGACCGAGGCCAGGGCCGAGCTGATGTGCTCCTCGCCCCAGCCGATGAGCATGAACGGGAGCACGCTCATGGCCAGGCCGAGGACCACCAGGTGGCCCCAGTAGCGGCGCTCGGGCAGGGGCTCGGCGCGGCGGCGCATGGCGACCACCAGCACGGCCAGGCCGAGCGCGATCCGTCCCCAGGCCAGGAAGGTCGGCGGGGCGTCCTCGAGGATCACCTTGATGAAGAGGAACGACCAGCCCCAGATGAAGGCCAGCAGGAACAGGCGTCGCACGGGCACCCCGCAGCGGGTTGGAAAAAGGAGGCTCGCTCCCAGGCTACTCCCGCTCCAACACCGCTCCCGGCGCGCGGGTTCCAGCGGCGCCGCCGATTAAGTAAACAGAAGTGTTGCAAATTTCGGGAGGCGGGCGCACCATGCCGGCACGTTCTCGTGCGGCGATGGGGGTGTCGAGATGACCCAACGGTCCGACGGCCGGTTGGCCGGGACGATCGCGCTGGTGACCGGAGCCTCGCGGGGCCTGGGGCGGGCGGTCGCCCTTGCCTACGCCCGGGAGGGAGCCGACCTGGTCCTGGTGGCCCGCCGGCCCGAGCCGCTGGAGCAGGTGCGGGACGAGGTCCAGGCGCTCGGGGCAAGGGCGGTGGTGGTCGCCGCCGACGTCGGCCAGCCCGAGGATGTGGAGCGCGTCGCGGCCGCGGCCCTCACCGCCTTCGACCGGGTCGACGTGCTGGTCAACAACGCCTCCGAGCTCGGGCCGACGCCCATGCCGTACCTGCTCGACACCGACCCGGACGCGCTGCGCCGGGTCCTCGAGGTCAAGCTGGTAGGGCCGTTCCTGCTCACCCGGGCGCTGCTCGGGCCGATGCTGGCCGCCCGGCGGGGGAGCGTGATCAACGTCTCCAGCGACGCCGGGGTGGTCGGCTACCCGGGCTGGGGCGCCTACGGGGTCTCCAAGGCCGGGCTCGACCAGATGACCAGGATCTGGGCCAGCGAGCTGGACGGCAGCGGGGTCCGGGTCAACACCGTCGACCCGGGCGACATGGCCACCGAGATGCACGCCGCCGCCCTGCCCGAGGACGACCCGGCCGGCCTGGCCCGGCCCGAGGACCGCACCGAGGTGTTCGTCCGGCTGGCCGCCGCCGAAGGCGACAGCGGCCAGCGCCTCGAGGCGGCCCAGTTCGCGGCCGCCCAGGCCTAGGAGCAGCGGTGCGCAGCGCGGTCCGGTTCCAGCTCCCGCCGGAGCTGGAGGCGGCCACCCCACCCGAGGCCCGCGGCCTGCGCCGCGACCACGTCCGGTTGCTGGCCGTCGACCGGGCCACCGGGTCGGTCGGCCACCACCGCTTCCACGAGCTGCCCCGGCTGCTCGAGCCGGGCGACCTGCTGGTGGTCAACGACTCCCGCACGCTCCCGGCCAGCCTGCTCGGCCACACCTCCACGGGGGAGCCGCTCGAGGTCCGGCTGGCCGCCCGCGACGGCGAGCGGTGGGCGGCGCTTTTGCTCGGGGTGCCGGTAGACGGGACCGACCCGGCGCTGGTCCCGACCGACGCCCGGCCGGCGGCGCCGCCGGTGGAGGCGGGGGAGCGGATCGGGTTCGCGGGCGGGCTTGGGGCGACCGTGCTGGGACGCCACGAGGAGGCGGGGCCGCTGGTGTGGCTGGCCTTCGACCTGGCCTCCGAGCGGCTGGCCGAGGCCCTGCACCGGGCCGGGCGGCCGGTGCGCTACGCCTATGTGCCCCGGGCCTGGCCGCTGCACCACTACCAGACGCTGTTCGCGGCCGGGCCGGGGTCGGCCGAGATGGCCAGCGCCGGCCGGCCCTTCACCGTGCAGACGCTGCGCGACCTGCGCGACCGGGGGATCGGGCTGGCCACCATCAGCCTGCACGCCGGGCTGTCCACCTACGGCGACCCGGCCACCGACCAGCGGTATGTGCCGGCCGAGCCGTACCTGGTCCCGGAGGCGACCGCGGCCGCGGTGGCGGCCTGCCGGGCCGCCGGGGGCCTGGTGGTGGCGGTCGGCACCACCGTGGTCCGGACGCTGGAGACCGCTGCCGCCGGGCCGGGCACGGTCCGGCCCGGGCCTGGGGTGAGCCGGCTGCGGATCGGGCCGGGGTACCGGCTGGCGGTGGTGGACGGGCTCCTCACCGGGCTGCACGAGCCCGAGGCCAGCCACCTCGACCTGCTGGCGGCCTTCCTGGACCGCCCGGCGCTTGACCGCGCCTATGCCGCCGCGCTTGCCTCCGGGTACCTCTGGCACGAGTTCGGGGATGTCTGTCTGCTGCTTCCGCGCAGGTCAGCGCCGCCGTCGCTGGCGCTCACCGGCGACCCGACAGAGTTGCCTGCGTAGATCGGCTTGCTTTAGATTCCTAGCTTTGCGGGTGTGCCTGGACTGAGCACTCGGGCGAAGATGGGCGTTCGTGGAGGACGACAGC
>DATENJ010000281.1:0-2524 GCA_035275125.1 Actinomycetes bacterium
TGCGCAGGGCCAGGCCGACGGCCGCCTTGGCCAGCCGGGCCCGCTGGGTCATGCCGTCGCTGTACTGGCGGACGGCCTCGGCGGCGGCCCGGCCCGAGGCCAGCGGCACCAGCACCCGGGGCGTGCCCAGGCTTGGCAGGACCCCCCACTGCTGGGTCGCCGGGACCCCGGCCGGCACCGACCCCACCACCAGCTCGACGCCAGAGGTCGGCCCCCACAGCACCTCGGCCAGCCACTCCAGCTCCCGTAAGCCGGTCATGGGCAGCTCTCCCCCTTGCAGGCGCGGGCGGCGGCCAGCTCGGCGGCCAGGGCGGCCGGCGGGTCGTTGCCCGGGTCGTCGTCGGCGAGCAGGTTCCGCTCCATCCCCGGGTCGCGGGTCAGGTCGTAGAACTCCCGGAAGGTATCGGGGGAGCCCGGCTGGTCGTAGTTCTCGATGTACTGCCAGCCGGCAGTGCGCAGGGCCGCCCAGTCCCGGATGCCGGGGGCGTTGGCCTGGTCCTGCCAGTACTCGGCCAGCAGCCGCTCCCGCCGGCGGCCGTCCAGCAGCGAGCGGCCGTCCACGGGAACGCCCGCCTCGGGCCGGACGCCGGCCGCCTCGAGCACCGTCGGGGTGATGTCGACGGTCGCGACCAGGCGGTCATCGACCGTGCCGGCGGGCAGGCGCCCCGGCCAGCGGACCAGGAACGGGACCTTGATCGACTCGGTGTAGGGGGTGAACTTGCCGATGCGGGCGTGCTCCCCCCAGGCATAGCCGTTGTCGGAGAGGAAGAAGACCAGCGTGTTCTCCAGCTCGCCGGTGTCCTGGAGCCGGCGCATGACCCGGTCGACCATGTCGTCGACCGACAGCAGGGTCCGCAGCTGGCCGGTGCGGACCTTGGCCGCCTCGGCCGGGGCCACTGGGTCCCGGTCGCGCAGGTAGCGGGGCGCCCCGTCCAGCGCCGGCCGGCCGGCGCCGACCCCGTCGAGCTCCGGGAAGCTGGCCGACGCGTACCTGGGCTCGGGCACCCGCGGGTCGTGGGGGGCGAAGGTGGCCAGGTAGGCGAACCAGGGACGGGCGTCGTCGCGCTCGAACTCGCTCAGGTAGGCCAGGGCCTGGTCGCCGATGAAGGTGGTCGAGTAGGTGTGGACCCGGCGCACGGCGCCGTCGACCTCCCACAGCTGGTCGTAGTAGCCGCCGTTGGCCAGGGCGTAGCGGTCGAAGTGGGGCGGGGGCTGGCGCAGCGACCAGCGGTTGAGGAACTTGCCGGCCATGGCCGTGTGGTAGCCGGCGTCGCGCAGGTAGCGGGCCAGGGTGGTCCGCTGGTCGAGCCGTTCGCCGAGCTGCTGGCGGAGCACGCCGTGGTTGTGGACATAGCGGCCGCTGAGGATCGACGCCCGCGACGGGCAGCAGCTCGGCGTGGTCACGAACCCCTGGCGGAAGGTGACCCCGCCGTCGCCCATCCAGCGCCGCGTCTTGGGCATCACCGCCAGCGTCTCCGCCCTGGCGTCGTCGGTCACGATCACCAGCACGTTGGGACGGCTCGCGGGCTGGGCGGCCGGGCCGCCGCCGTCCCGGGAGCCGGTGAAGGCGACCACGGCCAGAGCGAGGGCGGCCACCAGCAGCCCGGCCACGACCAGCCGGCCCCTCCTCACGCTTCGGCCCCGACGGGCCCGCGAGCCGGCGACCGGCGCAGGATGCTCCGCAGCGCCTGCCATTCCAGCCGGTCCCGGAAGCGCCACAGCAGGGCCGCGTACAGCCCGCAGCCGACCACGGCGTAGGCCGCGAGCCCGGCCAGGGTCGGCCCGGCCAGGGCCCGCACGACCACCCCGACCAGCCCGAAGCTGACCAGCGACAGCGCCGCCGCCACCCCGACGCCTGGCCCGAACGGGTGCAGGCCCATCGACCGCCACACCTGGCCGAGCGGGAGCAGGTTGTTGAGCAGGGTGCCGACGCCGGAGGCGACCGCCGCCCCGGCCAGGCCGTAGCGCGGGATGAGGGCGACGTTGAGGGCCAGGTTGGCCCCGAGCGAGACCACCGTGTTGATGAGGTTCAAGGAGCTGCGTCCGCCCATCAGCAGGACCACGTCGACCGGCCCGACCGAGGTGGCGACCAGCATGGACGCGGCCAGGACGACCAGCACGACCTGGCCGCCGGCGAAGTCCCGGCCGAACACCGCCAGCAGCGGCCCCCCGAAGGTGATCAGGGCCAGGTAGATGGGCCAGTTGATGGCGACCAGCCAGGCGGTGGTGGTCTGGTAGACGGCCTGCGCCCGCTCGGTGCTGCGCTTGGCCAGCAGCTCGCTCACCTTGGGGGCGAGCACCTGGCGGATGGCCACCGCCACCATGGCGGCAACGGTCAGGTAGCGGGAGGCGGCCGCGTAGACGCCGGCGTCCGCGGTCGAGCGCAGGGCCCCGATGAGCAGCGTGTTCACCCACAGGCTGGTCGTCTGGAACACCGCCGCCAGGCCGCGGGGGCCGGTGAAGCGCCAGAACTCCCCCGCCAGCCGGCCCATCGGCCGGGCCGGCTGGGGCTCGGGCGCGCCGT
>DATENJ010000282.1:0-2989 GCA_035275125.1 Actinomycetes bacterium
CCGCCGGTGAGCCGGCAGGGCCCGCCCGCCCCGGGCCCCGGTGGGCGCCCCTCGCTCACGGCCCTGCTGGAGCCGCGGTCGCTGGCGGTGGTCGGGGCCAGCGCCCGCCCCGGGTCGTTCGGGGACCAGCTGGTCGGCCAGCTCCTCGCCGGTGGGTACCGGGGGGCGGTCCAGCTGGTCAACCCGCGCTACCGGGAGGTCGCCGGGCGCCCCTGCCATCCGTCCCTGGCCGACCTGCCCGAGCCGGTCGACCTGGTGGTGCTGGCGGTCCCCAACGCCGCCCTCGAGGCCCAGCTGAAGGCGGCGGCCGCGGCCGGGGCTCCGGCGGCGGTGATCTTCGCGTCGTGCCTGGATCCCGGCCCGTCCCCTGGCCATGCCGCGGTCGCGGTTCCTCCCCTGGCCGACCGCCTGGCGGCGATCGCCCGGGAGGCCGGGATGGCGGTCTGCGGCGGCAACGGCATGGGGTTCTTCAACCTCGACCAGAGCTTGAGAGTCTGCGGCTACCCCGAACCGGCCGACCTCCACCCCGGCCCGGTGGCGGTGGTCACCCACTCCGGGTCGGTCTTCTCGGCCCTGCTCCACAACGACCGTGGCCTGCGCTTCAACCTGGTCGTCTCGGCCGGCAACGAGCTGGTGACCAGCGTCGCCGCCTACCTCGACCACGCGGTCGAGCTGCCGACCACCCGGGTGGTGGCGCTGTTCCTCGAGACGGTCAGGGAGCCGGCGGCGTTCCGGGCCGCCCTGGCCAAGGCGGCCGCCCGGTCCATCCCGGTGGTCGCCCTCAAAGTCGGCCGCGCCAAGGCGGCCCGGGCCATGGTGGCCGCCCACTCCGGCGCCCTGGCCGGCGAGGACGGCGCCTACCAGGCCCTGTTCGACAGCTACGGGGTCGCCCAGGTGACCACCCTTGACGAGCTGGCCGACACCTGCGAGCTCCTCGCCGGCCGCCGCGCCCATCCCGGCGCGCTGGCCGCCATCGGCGACTCGGGCGGCGAACGGGCCCACCTGCTCGACCTGGCCGAGCAGCTCCGGGTCCCGTTCGCCGAGATCTCCAAGGCGACCCGCCAGCGCCTGGCCACCGTCCTCGAGCCCGGCCTCCCCCCCACCAATCCCCTGGACGCCTGGGGCACCGGGAACGACGCCGACCAGATCTTCGCCACCTGCATCCAAGCCCTCCTGGAGGACCCGGCCACCGCCGCCCTCGCCCTCAACCTCGACCTGACCACCGAGCCAACCCCCGACACCAGCTACACCGGCCTGGCCGTA
Organism: Actinomycetes bacterium; assembly: GCA_035275125.1. Classification (GTDB taxonomy): domain Bacteria; phylum Actinomycetota; class CALGFH01; order CALGFH01; family CALGFH01; genus CALGFH01. Next base: position 1,264 of record DATENJ010000282.1, read on the forward strand.
GCCGCCGCCGCCTCCACCACCAAGCCCGTGGCCGTCCTGTCCAACCTGACCTCGGCCGCCGACCCCACCGAGGCGGCCACCCTCCGCGCCGCCGGAGTCCCCGTTCTCGAGGGCACCGCCACCGGCCTGGCCGCCCTGGGCCACCTGTTCGCCTACCGCGACTTCCTCGCCCGAACGGAGGGTGTCGGGGATCCCGTGATCCCGTTACTCGGGTCGGCTGTGGACCCCGCGCCCCGGTCACCCGGGGAGACTGGGGGCGATCCTGCGCCCCGGTCATCCGAGGGGACTGGGGGCAATCCTGCGCCCCCCTCACCCGGGAGGACTGTGGACACGCCCGTGCTCCTGTCACCCGGGGGGGCTGTGGACAAGCCCGCGCCCCCCTCATCCGGGTCGGCTACGCTCCCCCACCGGGGGACCCGGCTCGGGTCCCCCGGGGTGGAGGCCACCCGGGAGCCGGGGCGGGAGCGGTCGCGGGAGCGGTGGCGGGAACGGCTGGGCGAGCGTGGGGGGCCGTTGGACGAGGCTGAGGGGCTGGCCCTGCTGGGCGACTGGGGGGTGCCGGTGGTGGCGGCCGAGGTGGCCACCGGGCTGGACGAGGCGGTGGCCGCGGCCTCCAGGGTCGGGTGGCCGGTGGTGCTGAAGACGGCCGCGCCTGGGGTCGTGCACAAGTCGGACGTCGGCGGGGTCGTGCTGGGGCTGGACGGGCCCGAACGGCTGGCTGCCGCCTACGCCGGCCTGGCCGGCCGGCTGGGGCTGCGGGTGCTGGTGGCGGCCATGGCTGGGCCGGGGGTGGAGCTCGCGCTGGGGGTGGTCCACGACGACCAGTTCGGGCCGCTGGTGATGGTGGCCGCCGGCGGGGTGCTCATCGAGGTCCTCGGCGACCGCCGCTTCGCGCTCCCTCCGGTCGACCGCCGCCGAGCGCTGGCCATGCTCGACCGCCTGGCCGTCCGTCGGCTACTGGACGGCGTCCGCGGCGCCCCTCCGGCCGACCGGGACGCGGTGGCCGAGGCGGTCGTCAGCCTCTCCGCCCTCGCCGTGGACCTCGGCCCGTCGCTGGCCGCCCTGGACGTCAACCCACTGATCGCCGGCCCCGACGGCTGCGTGGCCGTCGACGCCCTGGTGGTCGCCCGGAACGCCGAGCCGACCCGGGCCTGACATACTGGCGCGCGTCATGGGAGCGGATGCCGACCGCCGGCTGGTCGCGGGCCGCTATGTCCTCGGGGGGCCGCTGGGCCGGGGCGGGATGGGCACGGTGTGGCGGGCCGAGCGCTCGGACGGCCGCTACGAGGGCGTGACGGCGGTGAAGCTGCTCAACGTGAGCCTGATCGGGCACGATGCCGAGGAGCGCTTCCGGCGCGAGGGCAGCATCCTGGCCCGGCTGCGCCACGCGCACATCGCGCAGCTGGTGGACGCGGGGGTGTCGCCGGCAGGGCAGCCGTACCTGGTGCTCGAGCACGTGCCGGGCGAGCACATCGACGTGTACTGCGACCGGCGGCGTTTGGGCGTGGACGCGCGGGTGCGGCTGTTCCTGGACGTGCTGGCGGCGGTGTCGCACGCGCACGCTAACCTGATCGTGCACCGCGACCTCAAGCCGTCCAACGTGCTGGTGGATGGAGCCGGCTCCGTGAAGCTGCTGGACTTCGGCGTGGCCAAGCTGCTGGCGCCGGACCCCGCGCTGGCGCCCACCGCGCTCACGCGCGACGGTTCGTCCGCGCTCACGCCCGAA
>DATENJ010000283.1:0-2965 GCA_035275125.1 Actinomycetes bacterium
GGCCTCCGCCGGCGCGGAGGGCGCCGGCGGCGCGGGGGCGGCCCGGCGCTGCTGCTCGACGGCCACGATGATGCGGGCGTGGCGGTCGTAGGTGAGGTAGCTCCAGATCCAGTTGACCAGCACGGCGATCCGGCTGCGGAACCCGACGATGTAGGCCAGGTGCAGCACCAGCCACATGTACCAGGCGAGCACGCCCTTGAACCTGGCCCCGTTGGGCAGCTCGGTCACGGCCGCGTTGCGGCCGATGGTGGCCATGATCCCCTTGTCCTTGTAGACGAACCCCTCCCTGGGGGTGCCGTCCAGGGTGTGCTGGATCTGGAGGGCGGCGAGCCGGGCCTCCTGGATGGCCGGCTGGGCGACCTGGGGCAGCAGCCCGCCCTTGCCGTCGCCGGCCCCGGCGAGGTCGCCGACCACGAACACCTCGGGTCGCCCGGGGACGCTCAGGTCCTCGCCGACCACGATCCGGCCCCCGCGGGTCTGCTCGAGGCCGAGCGCATCGGCCAGCGGGTGGGCCCGGACCCCGGCGCCCCAGACCAGCGTCCGGGTCGGGATCACGGTGCCGTCCTTGAGCCGGACCTCGTCCGGGGTGGCCTGTTCGAGGGCCTGGCCGAGCCGCACCTCGACGCCCCGCTTGTTCAGGATGTCGAGGGCGTGCTGGCGCGAGCTGGGGTGGAACGGCGCCAGCAGGTGGTCGGTGGCCTCCAGCAGCACCACCTTGGCCTGGTTGATGTCCAGATCGGGGAAGTCGTGCACCAGCACGTGCTTGAACAGCTCGTGGAGGGCGCCGGCCATCTCCACCCCGGTGGGGCCGCCGCCGACCACGACCACGGTGAGGGCGCCCTTGTCGATCTGGCCCGGGTCGTTCTCGGCCAGCTCGAACTGGCGCAGCAGATGCGCCCGGAGGACCAGGGCGTCGGGCATGCTCTTGAGCGGGAAGCTGTGCTCCTCGACCCCCGGGATCCCGAAGGTCGCCGTGGTCGCCCCGGCGGCCAGGATGAGGAAGTCGTAGCCGAAGCGCCCGCCCTCGTCGGTCAGGACCTCCCTGGCGTCGAAGTCCACCCCGGAAACGGTGGCCATCCGCACGCCCGTGCGCCGGTAGCGACGCACGATGCCTCGCACCGGGTGGGCGATGTCGGCCGGCTGGACCAGCCCGGTGGCCAGCTGGTACAGCAGCGGCTGGAACAGGTGGTAGTTGTGCTGCTCGAGCAGGGTGACCCGCACCGGCGGCTTGACCTTGGACAGGGTCTTGACCGCCGCCAGCCCGGCGAACCCTCCACCGACCACGACAACGCGCGGCGACCCGTTGCGGATCCTGGACTTCGCCATCGGCCCGGCCTCCTCCACCACCCTGATCGTTCAAGCAGCAGTATGCCCGGTATCGTCGTCACTGAACGACTGGGAGGTGCGAAATGAGCGCAAGCGCAGACGAGGGCTTCGGCGCCCACCCCTTCGGCGAGATCGCGCGGGCCACGGTGGCCGCCCAGGAACGCAGCCTCGAGCTGGCCCAGGCGTGGTCGGGCTCCCTCCAGCAGCTGGTCAGCGACCAGGCCGAGGGCGGCCGGGCCGCCCTCGAGGCGCTGACCTCGACCCTGGCCGCCACCGAGAAGGCCCTGGCCAGCCAGGAGGAGGCCAACCGGGCCCTGCGCCAGAGCCTCGAGGCCTACCGGGCGGTGATCGAGCGCGCCAGCGCCGCCCAGGAGCACAGCTCCCGGCTGGTCACGGCCGCCCTGGAGAGCTTCGCCGCCACCACCCAGGCCCAGCTGGAGCTGACCAGGGCGTTCCTGGCCCCGATGAGCGCCAGGCCGGAGGCCTTCGGGAGCCTGGTCCAGGGCTGGAACGACGCCTTCCTGCGGCTGCTCGAGGCGGCCCCCGGCGCCCAGCCGAGGCGGCCCGAGTGAAGAACATGGTGTGGGTCGACGGCGGCCGCTTCCAGATGGGCTCCGACGACTTCTACCCCGAGGAGCGGCCCGTCCAGGAGGTGACGGTCGACGGCTTCTGGATCGACCACCACCCGGTGACCAACGCCGAGTTCCGCCGCTTCGTCAAGGCCACCGGGTACCTGACCGTGGCCGAGCAGGCCCCCGACCCGGCCGACTACCCCGACGCCGACCCGGCCCTGCTGGTCCCGGGAGGGCTGGTCTTCCAGCCGAGCACCGGGCCGGTTGATCTCGCCAACTGGCGCAGCTGGTGGGCCTGGGTGCCGGGGGCGAGCTGGCGCAGCCCCGAGGGCCCCGGTTCGACCCTGCACGGCCGCGACCGCCACCCGGTTGTCCAGGTCTGTCATCAGGACGCGGCCGCCTACGCCGAGTGGGCCGGCAAGGCCCTGGCGACCGAGGCCGAGTGGGAGTACGCCGCCCGGGGTGGCCTGGAGGGCAAGGTGTTCGCCTGGGGGGACGAGCTCACCCCACGGGGCCGCCAGATGGCCAACACCTGGCAGGGCGAGTTCCCCTGGCAGAACCTGCTGTTGGACCGCTACGAGCGGACCTCCCCGGTGGGGAGCTTCCCGCCCAACGGCTACGGCCTGGTCGACATGACCGGCAACGTCTGGGAGTGGACAAGCGACCTGTTCACCCCCGACCACAGCGACAGCGGCTGCTGCGCCCCCCAGCGCTCCGAGGAGGGGACCATCCCCCGTCGGGTGATCAAGGGCGGCAGCCACCTGTGCGCCCCCAGCTACTGCCTGCGCTACCGGCCGGCCGCCCGCCAGGGGGAGGAGGTCGACACCGCCACCACCCACATCGGCTTCCGCTGCGTGGTGCGGTAGGTCAGCGCCGGGCCGAGCGCGCCACCAGCCGGGCGGCCACGAACGCCGAGCCGTTGATGGCGGCGTGGGCCACCATCGGCGCCAGCACACTGCCGCCGCGTAGGCGCAGCCAGGAGAGGCCGAGCCCGGCGGCGGTGGTGGCGGCCACCGCGGCCAGCACCGCGCCCCCGGTCCGGGCCGGGTCGTCGCCGACGACCGTGC
>DATENJ010000284.1:0-2346 GCA_035275125.1 Actinomycetes bacterium
GGCGACCTCGAGCGGGATCTCGGCCCGCCCCTTCAGCTCGGCCACCAGCGCCCGGACCTGGCCGGCGGAGACGACGTTGCCACGGAACAGCAGCAGCCCGCCGATCCCCCGGTCGACCAGCCCGCGGCTGACCGCCCCTGCCCGGGTCCCGGGGAACCCCACCAGCAGCAGCTGGGCCAGCTGGGTCCCGAGCGGCGGCAGCGCCGCGCAGCCGGCCCCCGCCGTCGCTGCCAGCGCTGAGGGGTCGGTGGGGGCTGTGGACAACCGGGCCCGCTCGTTCTCGCCGTCGCCTACCCTCCCGGTTCGGGGGCCCACGGACCCCGGGGAGGGGTGGTTCGGGCCTGCCTGGTCGGACGCCGGCCCGCCTCCCGAACCACCTCCCGACCCACCCCGGTCGCAGGCGGCCAGGACCAGGACCAGCACCAGCACCAGCGCGGTCGCCAGGAGGTGGCGACGGGTCAGGCCCCGACCTCCTGGCCGCCCTCGGACCAGAGGGTGTGGAAGCTGCCCGGCCGGTCGGTGCGGCGGTAGGTGTGGGCGCCGAAGAAGTCGCGCTGGGCCTGGAGCAGGTTGGCCGGGCCGCGCTCGCGGCGGAAGCCGTCGTAGTAGGCCAGCGAGGAGGCGAAGGCCGGGGTGGGCACGCCGAGGGTGACCGCGCTGGCCACGACCCGGCGCCAGGCGTCCTGGGCCTCGCCGACGGCGTCGCGGAAGTACTCGGCGAACAGAAGATTCCGCAGGCCGGGGTCGGCAGCATAGGCCTCGCGGATGCGGTCAAGGAACCGGGCCCGGATGATGCAGCCGCCTCGCCAGATGGTGGCCAGGCCGCCGAGCTCGACGCTCCAGCCGTTGGCCTCGGAGGCGGCCGCCATCTGCTCGAACCCCTGGGCGTAGGCGACCACCTTGGAGGCGTACAGGGCGTCGCGGACGTCGTCGACGAACGCGCCGGTGCGGTCGGCGTCCACCCGGCCCGACGGTCCCGGCAGCACCTTGGCCGCGGCCGTTCGCTGCTCCTTCTGTGACGACAGCACCCTGGCGAAGACCGCCTCGGTGATCCCGGTGACGGGCACGCCCAGCTCAAGGGCGGACTGGACGGTCCAGCGACCGGTGCCCTTCTGCTCGGCCTGGTCCAGGATCACATCCACCAGCGCCTTGCCGGTGGCCTGGTCGACCTGGCGAAGGACCTTGGCGGTGATCTCGATCAGGAACGAGTCCAGGTCGCCGGCGTTCCAGCCCTCGAACACCTCGGCCAGCTCGGCCGCGCCCATGCCGACGCCCTGGCCGAGCAGGTCGTAGGCCTCGGCGATGAGCTGCATGTCGGCGTACTCGATGCCGTTGTGGACCATCTTGACGTAGTGGCCGGCACCGCCCGGGCCGACCAGCCGGCAGCAGGGCACGCCGTCGACCTGGGCGGCGATGGTCGTCAGGAGCCGCTCCACCAGGGCGTAGGCCCCGGGGTCGCCGCCGGGCATGATGCTGGGCCCGTGCAGCGCCCCCTCCTCGCCCCCGGACACGCCCGTCCCGAGAAAGCGCAGGCCCCGCGCGTTCATGGCCTGCTCGCGGCGGGCGGTGTCCTCGTAGTAGCTGTTGCCGCCGTCGATCAGGAGGTCGCCCTCGTCGAGGTGGCCGGCCAGCTCCTCGAGGACGGCGTCGACGGCCGGGCCGGCCTTGACCATGACCAGGATGCGACGGGGCGGGGTCAGGGCGGCCACGAACTCATCGGTCGAGAAGGTCCCGACCAGCTCGCCCTCGTCGCCGTGGCGGTCCAGCAGCTCGCGGGTCCGGCTCTCGGTCCGGTTGTGGACGGCCACCGGGAACCCGCGCCGGGCCGCGTTGCGGGCCAGGTTCGCCCCCATGGTGGCCAGGCCGGTGACGCCCAGCTCGCACTGTCCAGCCATCGGACCTCCTCGACCTCGGCACGCGCTTGCCGTGCAGGCACGCTACAGGAACGACGAACGGCCCTCCAGGGCGGCCGGGGGCGCCCCGGCCCTAGGGGTTGGCGGTGGCCGAGCTGAGCCAGGCGAGGTAGCCGGGGCTGCCGTTGTCGATCGGGACGGCGGTCAGCTCGGGGGTCTCGTAGCGGTGGTTGGTCTCGATGTGGGCCGCCAGGGCGTCGAAGCGGGCGCCGGTGGTCTTGATGACGCAGAGCCATTCCTCGGCGGTCTCGATCGCCCCCCGCCAGCGGTAGGTGCTGGAGATCGGGCCGAGGACCTGGACGCACGCGGCCAGGCGCCGCTCGACCAGGTCGCGGGCCAGCCGTTCGGCGTCCTCGCGGGCGTCGGTGGTGGTCATCGCCATCAGGTACCGGTCGGGCACTCGGCACTCACCTCGTCGCGTCGAGGGGTCCGG
>DATENJ010000285.1:0-3648 GCA_035275125.1 Actinomycetes bacterium
ACCCTGGCCCTGTCGCTGGCCGGGGTCGGCGCAGCCATCGGCATCTGGGAGATCGGCCTGGTCGGGGCGGCCAGGGAGGCCGGCCGGGCCGAGGCGGCCTCCCTGACACTGGCCGCCTGGGCCGCGGCCAGCGCCGTCGGCGGCCTCTGGTACGGAAGCCGCACCTGGCGGCGCTCCCCCGGCCGGCGCTACCTCGTCCTGCTCGCCCTGCTCGTGCTGGCCAGCGCCCCGATGGCCGCCGCCGGCTCGCTGCTGGCCCTAGGAGCGGTGGTGGCCCTGGTCGGGCTGGTGCTGGCCCCGCTGGAGAGCTCGGCTTACGTGCTGGCGGCCGAGCTGGCGCCCCCCGGGACCCTGACTGAGTCGGGCACCTGGATGACCACCGCCATCAACGTCACCGGCGCGGCCGGCCTGGCCGTGGCCGGGTCCCTCGTCGACCAGGCCGGGGTCCAGGCCACCCTTGCCATCGCGAGCGCCTGCACCGCCGTCGGCCTGCTGGTCGCCCTGGCCGGCCGCGACCATCTGGGCGCGGCCCCCTACCGGGGCCGGCATGTGTCCCGGCCGGCCACGACCCGGCAGCTACGCCGGGAACGGCGCATCCTCTGACCGCTGCCAGTGGCGGCTCGGCGGCGGGCCGGCGCTGGCCCGCACGACCAGCTCGGCGGGCTCGGGCTGGGAGTTGCCGGAGGTGGGCAGCCCGCGGATGGCCGCCAGCACGGCCTCCCCGGCACGGCGGCCGACCTGGTCGCCGTTGAGCCGGATGGTCGTGAGCGGCGGGTCGAGGCAGTCGGCCATGGGGACGTCGTTGTAGCCGACCACCGAGATGTCGCCGGGACACTGGAGACCGGCTTCGCGCAGGGCGCGGACAGCCCCCATGGCCATGGCGTCGTTGTGGGCGAACACGGCGGTGGCCGGGTCCCCGCCGGCAAGCGCCTGGCGCATCATCCGCCTGCCCTCTTCGAACACCGGCCGGCCCGCCGGCGGCAGCGCCAACGCCTCGAGGCCCAGCTCGGCCGCGGCCTCGGCAAAGGCGTCGCTGCGGTCCTTGAACGGCTGGATGTCCGGCGGTCCCGGCAGCTCGACGACCCGGCGGTGGCCGAGGTCGGCCAGGTACCTGGCCGCCAGCCTGGCCCCGCCGAGGTCGTCGTGGGTCACCGCCGGGACCCCGGAGCCGGGCAGGCTGCGCACCGCCAGCACCACCGGCACCCGCGAGGCCCACCCGAGCACCCGGTCCAGGTCGCCCGCGCGCACGGCCAGCAGCAGCAGCCCGTCCACCTGGCGGGCCAGGAGGTGGCCGACCGCCCGCTGCAGCACATGGGAGTCGTCCAGTGACTCGGTCATCAGGGCCATGTAGTCGGCGCCCTCGAGGCGGCTCTGGAGGCCGCGCAGGATCGGGGCCGTGTAGGGGTTCCCGAGGTCGGCCACGACCACCCCGACGGTCGAGCTGAACCCTCGGCGCAGCCCTCTGGCCATCATGTGGTGCTGGTACCCGAGCTCCTCGGCCACCCGCTTGACGCGCGCCCGGGTCTCCGGGGACACCGGGTGGGCCGTCTGCGAGTCCAGCGCCCGCGACGCCGTGGCCACATGCACCCTGGCCGCCGCGGCCACGTCCCGCAGCGTGACCGACCGCCGAACGACCTTGTTGCCCGCCATCGCCCTCGCCCTCCCGCAGCCTGGCCGCCGACATAGGATCGGCGGCCGAGGCCGGTCAGCCCTTGAGCTGCATGATGCTCAGTGCGTTCTTCCCCGGGTCGATGATCCAGGCAAACCAGGCGAAGCCGAGGTCGGCGATGCCGTCGTCGGTCTTGAGGCCGGGCATGTCGTAGTCCTGGACCTCGACCCCGCGCGAGCGCAGCTCGGCCACCTCGGCCCGGAGGTCGGGAACCTGCCAGGACACCTGGGTCTGCTCGTCGGCGGTGCCGACGGTGCTCTTGGTCACGTCCAGCTGGGTCCCGTTGCCGCACCGGAACACGATGGCGTCGTCGTTCTCCATCAGGATCTCCAGCCCGACCTTGTCGTGGTAGAACTCCCGCGCCGCGGCAAGGTCCTTGGCCAGCAGCACCGGGTGGATCGGATGATCGCCCAGCATAGGTTCCCTCCCTGGTCCTTTCTGCGAGCCTATTACCGCGGAGAGCGGAGATCGAGAGCTTGGGGCGAAAAGGAGCTGGAATGAAATATAAGGAGCTGGAATGAAATATGTGGTGCTGATCTACAGCAACCCGACCACCTGGCGGGCGCTGCCGGCCGACGAGGCCGACCGGGTGATCAAGGTCCACAACGACCTGATCGACGAGCTCACCGCCTCGGGCGAGTTCCTCAGCATCTACCGGCTGGCCGACGCCACCAACGCCAGGACGGTCGCCCTGCGCGACGGTGTACCGGCCGTCACCGACGGGCCCTTCGGCGAGTCCAAGGAGGTGCTGGCCAGCCTCTGGGAGATCGACGTCGAGAGCATGGAGCGGGCGGTGGGGATCGCCGGCGCCCTCACCCCGTACGCCACCGTCGAGGTGCGGGCGCTGATGGACGCGGCCGGCATGGAGATGTGAGCGGCGCCGGCGAGGTCGAGGGGCTCCTGCGGGAGCTGGCCCCGCAGGTCCTGGGCGTCCTGGTCCGCCGCTACGGCCAGTTCGACCTTTGCGAGGACGCGGTCCAGGAGGCGTTGCTGGCCGCGGCCGTCCAATGGCCCGTCGACGGCGTCCCCGAACGCCCCCGGGGCTGGCTGGTGACGGTGGCCTCGCGGCGCATGACCGACCAGGTCCGCGGCGAGTCGGCGCGCCGCCGCCGGGAGGAGGCCGTCGCCGCCTCTTCGCCGGCCGACGAGCTGGTCGCCCCTGGAGCGGACGCCGACCTCCCGGCGGCCGCCGACGACACCCTCACGCTGCTGTTCCTGTGCTGCCATCCGGCGCTGTCGCCCCCGTCGCAGGTCGCCCTCACCCTGCGGGCCGTTGGCGGCCTGACCACCGCCCAGGTGGCCAGGGCTTTCCTGGTCCCGGAGGCGACCATGGCCCAGCGCATCAGCCGGGCCAAGCAGACCATCAAGGCCGCCGGGGCCCGGTTCGCCATGCCGCCCCCGTCCGAGCGGGCGGAGCGCCTGCGAGTCGTGCTCCAGGTCCTCTACCTCATCTTCAACGAGGGCTACACGGCCAGCTCCGGGCCCGATCTCCAGCGCGCCGACCTCACCACCGAGGCGATCCGGCTGGCCAGGGAGCTGCACCGGCTACTGCCGGACGACGGCGAGGTCGCCGGGCTGCTGGCCCTGCTGCTGCTGACCGACGCCAGGCGCCCGGCCCGTTCGCGGCCCGACGGCAGCCTTGTCCCCCTGGCCGACCAGGACCGGTCGCTCTGGGACGCGGCCGCCGTCGCCGAGGGGGTGGCCCTGATCTCCTCGGCGCTGGCCCGGGCGCCGATCGGCCCCTACCAGCTCCAGGCGGCCATCGCCGCCGTGCACGACGAGGCGGCCCGGGCCGAGGACACCGACTGGCGTCAGATCCTGGTCCTGTACGAGCTGCTCGCCCAGGTCGCGCCCATCCCGGTGGTGACCCTCAACCACGCCGTGGCCCTGGCCATGGTCCGCGGTCCAGGGGCCGGCCTCGAGCTGCTGGCCACCCTGGACGGCGACGGCCGGATGGCCGGGAACCACCGCCTGGAGGC
>DATENJ010000286.1:0-6034 GCA_035275125.1 Actinomycetes bacterium
CCCCGTAGTAGGCCTCGGCGAGCGTGCCGTAGGTGGTGGCCCGGCCGGCCGGCACCCGCCGGGCCAGGGCCCACACCGCGGCCATGAAGCCGCCGGCCGCCGCCACCGCCTACCCGCCCTCCCGTTCCTGGAGGTCGGCCACGTACTCGTGGACCAGCTCGACGGCGATCGAGCCCTCGCCGACGGCCGAGGCGACCCGCTTGACCGACCGGTAGCGGACGTCGCCGGCGGCGAACACGCCGGGCAGGCTGGTCTCCAGCGACAGCGGTGGCCGCCGCAGCGGCCAGCCGTCCGGGAGGGGGCCGTCGCCCTGCAGGTCGCGGCCGGTCAGCACATAGCCCCGCTCGTCGCGCTCCACCACCCCGTCCAGCCAGTCGGTGCGCGGCTCGGCGCCGATCAGGACGAACACCGCGAAGGCGGGGACGGTCCTGGTCGAGCCGGTGTGCCGGTCGCGCAGGGTCAGGCCCTCAAGGCGCTGGCGGCCGTGGCCGTCGACCACCTCGGTGTGGAGGACCACGGAGATGTTCGGGGTCGCCTGGATCTCCCGGACCAGGTAGTCGGACATGAACTCGCCCAGCCGCTCGTCGATGGCGACAATCGTCACCGAGGCGGCGTAGCCGGCCAGGTGGATGGCGGCCTGCCCGGCCGAGTTGCCCGCCCCGACCACGAACACGTCCTCGCCCCGCATCGCCCTGGCCTCGCTGCTGGCGGCCCCGTAGAACACCCCGGCGCCGTTCAGCGCCTCGAGGGCTGGCACGCCCAGCCGGCGCCAGGCCACCCCGGTGGCCAGGATCACCGCCCTGGCGGCGACCTCGGCGCCGTGCGACAGGCGCACCACCCGCTCGTTCCCACTCGCCCGCAGGCCGGTCGCGGCCTGGGCCAGGATCAGGTCGGCCCCGAACTGCCAGGCCTGCTGGAAGGCCCGCTGGGTCAGCTCGTCGCCGCTCACCCCGTAGGGGAACCCCAGGTAGTTGCGGATGTTGGAGCTGGTCCCGGCCTGGCCTCCTGGCACGGCCGGCTCCAGGACCTGGACGGCGAAGCCCTCGGAGGCGGCGTAGACGGCCGCGGCCAGCCCGGCCGGGCCAGCCCCGACGATCAGGACGTCGCACGCGCCGGGGGCCGGGGTGGTCCGCATGCCAAGGGCGGCCGTGAGCTGGGCGTTGGTCGGGTCGACGAGGACGGCGCCGATGACGGCGCCGCGGCGGAACAGCACCACCGGCAGGCGGCCGCCGTCCTCGCCGGCCTGCTCGAGCAGGCGCTGGCCGTCGGGCGAGTCGTCGGGGTAGAAGCCGTAGGGGATGCCGACCCGAGCAAGGGCGTCGCGCAGGTTGTGGGACCGGGCCGCCCAGCGCCGGCCGACAATCTGGATGACCTCGGTGGAGGGGTCGCGGGACTTCTCCCAGGCGGCCAGGTACTCGCTGACCGGCAGGTACAGGTGCTGCTCGATGGGCAGCCAGGGCCGGAACAGGAGGTAGTCGACCTGGCCGAGGGTCATGGCCCTGACCACCGGCTCGCCCGAGGTCCACTCGCCGCGGTGCTCCAGCAGCACCCGCTTGGCCGCGGGGAGCAGCTCGTGGGCCTGCTGGAGCACGGCCAGCCCGTCCCTGGCCTTCATCCGCCTGGCCACGACCACCAGGGCGACCGGGTCGGAGCCGGCAGCCAGCCGCTCGAGGATGGCCGTGATGGCGGTGGGGGAGCGCTCGGCCAGGACCTGGTAGTCGCCCCCGAAGCGCCGCTCCAGGTCGCCTCGGAGGGCGTCCAGCATGCGCCCGTCGTCGGCGACCAGGAAGATGACCGGTAATCCCATGCGGCGCTCCGCCGGCTACCCGTCCTCGGCCGCCAGCCTGGCCTGCTCCTCCTTGGAGAGCAGGTCGGTGCCCATCGCGTGGAAGCCGCCGTCGACGTGGATCAGCTCGCCGCAGACGCCCCGCGACCAGTCCGAGAACAGCCAGAGGGCGACCCGGGCCACGACCGTCGGGTCGCCGACGTCCCAGCCGAGGGGGGCCCGCTTGGACCAGGCGTCGGCCAGCAGGCTGAACCCGGGGATGCCCTTGGCGGCCATGGTCCGGATCGGGCCGGCGCTGATGGCGTTGACCCGGACCTGCTTGGGGCCAAGGTCGCGGGCCAGGTAGCGGGTGACCGACTCCAGTGCCGCCTTGCAGACGCCCATCCAGTCGTAGACCGGCCAGGCGACCCGGGCGTCGAAGTCGAGGGTGACCACCGAGGCATGGTGGTTCTCGAGCACCGGGAGCAGGCCGGCGGTCAGCTCCTTGAGCGAGAAGGCCGACACCTGGAAGGCGGTCGAGGCCGACTCGTACGGGGTGTTGAGGAAGTTGCCCCCGAGGGCGTCGGCGGGGGCGAAGGCGATGGCGTGGAGGACGCCGTCGACCCCTCCCCAGCGGCCGGCCAGCTCGTCGTTGACCGCCCGGACGTCGTCGGGCCGGTTGACGTCCAGCTCGAGGATGTCGACCTCGCGGGGCAGCCGCCTGGCCGTCCGCTCGGTCAGGGAACGGGTGCGGCCGAACCCGGTGAGCACCACCTCGGCCCCGTTGTCGAGGGCCTCGCGGGCCACCGCGTAGGCGATCGACCCGGGCGTCAGCACCCCGGTGATCAGCAGTCGCTTGCCGTCGACGAGCACGGGGGTGGTCCTCCTCGGGGGGCGTCCAGGCGTGGGGCCGCATTCTAGACGCCAACGGGGGACGGCCATCGGGCCGTCCCCCGGTTTCACGACTGTCGCTACGTCAGTGCGTCAGGCGCTCGGTGATGAGCGAGATCACGTTGCCTCGGTCGTCGAAGTCTCGGACCACCGCGAACTGCGCCGTCTCCCGGGAGGCGAGCCTGCCCCCCGCGTCCAGGTAGGAGAGGCGCTCGGCGCTGCCTGGCGCTGGCTCCTCGGCCACTTCCGAGTCCGGTGGAATTGCCACTGGCATCCCTCCTCGGGGCGAGGCACAACTGGCCCCTCACGGTGTACCACCTTCCGCGGGGTTTCGAAAGCCCACAGCGAGATGGCCCGCCCCGGCGCCTCGGTAGTCAATTCGGGCCATATCGGGACGCTCTCGAGATAGTCCCACCCACAACCACCAGCGTCGCCATCTCCGTAGTTCCCCTGATGTTCCGTTTGGGAACAGCGAAGTACGGTCACGCTGTCATCGTCGGAGGCGACCGAACGGGAGCGGTCCCCTGGCGATCCGGAAGCGCCGCCTCCCCCCGGGCGGCACCCGCAAGGGCCGGAACCCGAAACGGTTCCGGCCCTTGTGTATTGCCCCCCTCCAGACGAGTAGGATCAGGAGGTCGGCGCAACGACGCGGGAGACACTGGCATGGACCAGACCGACGAGCAGGTTCGACTGCTCGGCGAGGACGGGACGCTCCTCCAGCACGACACCTACAAGGTCGACCTCAGCGACGCCGAGTTGTGTGACCTGTACCGCCAGCTCGTGGTGGTGCGGCGCATCGACGTCGAGGGCAACAACCTCCAGCGGCAGGGTCAGCTCGGCATCTGGGCCCCCTGCCTCGGCCAGGAGGCGGCCCAGGTGGGCAGCGCCCGGGCGCTGGGACCGGACGACTTCGTCTTCCCCTCCTACCGCGAGCACGGCGTGGTCTACGTCCGGGCCGGCATGGAGGTGCTGTCGGTCCTCGGCCTGTACCGCGGGGCCAACCTGTCCGGCTGGGACCCCCAGCGTCACAAGCTCGCCCAGTACTCCATCCCCATCGGCACCCAGGCGCTGCACGCGGTCGGCTACGCCATCGGGGCGAAGTGGGACGGGGCCGAGCTGTGCGCCGTCGCCTACTTCGGCGACGGCGCGACCAGCGAGGGCGACGTCAGCGAGGCGTTCAACTTCGCCGCGGTGCACAGCGCCCCGGTGGTGTTCTTCTGCCAGAACAACCAGTGGGCGATCTCGGTGCCGCTGGCCAAGCAGATGGCCGGCCCCGTCTACAAGCGGGCCTTCGGCTTCGGCTTCCCCGGGGTCCAGGTGGACGGCAACGACGTCCTGGCCGTGTACGCGGTAACCAAGATGGCGGCCGAACGGGCGCGCGACGGGGCCGGGCCGACCCTGATCGAAGCCATCACCTACCGGCTCGGGGCCCACACCACCACCGACGACCCGACCCGGTACCGGACCTCCGACGAGCTCGACATGTGGAAGGCCCGCGAGCCGATCGGCCGCTACCGGGCGTTCCTGGAGCGGGCCGGGCTGTTCAGCGAGGACCTCGAGCGCGAGGTCAAGGCCGAGGCCGACCGGGTGGCGGCCGAGGTCAGGGCCACGGTCGAGCACATGCCCGACCCGCCGCTCTCCGACCTGGTCGACCACGTCTACGCCGACCCGCCGGCCACCCTGACGGCCCAGTGGCGCCAGCTGCAGGAGTTCGAGGCCCAGTTCCAGGCCGAGGCGTGAGGGAGGAGGCAGCGATGGCGCAGATCACGATGGCCAGGGCGCTCAACACCGCCCTGCGCGACGCCATGGAGGCCGACGACCGGGTCGTCCTGCTTGGCGAGGACGTCGGCACCCTCGGCGGGGTCTTCCGCATCACCGACGGGCTGCTCAAGGACTTCGGCGAGCAGCGGGTGATGGACACCCCGCTGGCCGAGTCGGCCATCATGGGGGTCAGCATCGGGCTGGCCCTGCGCGGCTACCGGCCGGTGCCGGAGATGCAGTTCGACGGCTTCAGCTACCCGGCCCTCGACCAGATCATCAGCCACCTGGCCAAGTACCGGAACCGCTCGGCCGGCACCCAGCCCATGCCGGTGGTCTGCCGCATCCCCTACGGCGGGGCCATCGGCGCCGTCGAGCACCACTCCGAGAGCCCCGAGGCCATCTACGGCCACACCGCCGGCCTCAAGGTGGTCACGCCGTCGTCGGCCGCCGACGCCTACTCGCTGCTGCGCCAGTCCATCGAGAGCGACGACCCGGTGATCTTCCTCGAGCCCAAGCGGCGCTACTGGGCCAAGCAGGAGGTCGACCTGCCGGTCTCGACCGAGCCGATCGGCAAGGCCAGGGTGCTGCGCGAGGGCGGCGACCTGACCCTGGTCGCCTACGGCCCGATGGTCAAGGTGGCCATGGACGCGGCCGCGGCCGCCGAGGAGGAGGGCGTCGGCTCGCTCGAGGTCATCGACCTGCGCAGCCTGGTCCCCCTCGACGAGGAGACCCTGGTCGCCTCGGCCGCCAAGACCGGCCGCATGGTGGTCGTGCACGAGGCCCCGCAGTTCCTGGGCATGGGCGCCGAGGTCGCGGCCAGGGTCTCGGAGGCCGCCTTCTTCCACCTGGAGGCGCCCGTGCTGCGCTGCACCGGGCTGGACATCCCCTACCCGCCGGCCCGACTCGAGGAAGCCCACCTGCCCGGCGTCGACCGGGTCCTCTGGACCGTCCAGCGGAGCCTCGACTTCTAGCTCAGGAGGAGACAGGTCCAGTGGCCGAGCGCGAGTTCAAGCTCCCCGACCTGGGGGAGGGGCTCACCGACGGTGAGGTGGTGCGATGGCTGGTCGCCGAGGGCGACGCCATCGAGCTCAACCAGCCGATCGTCGAGATCGAGACGGCCAAGGCGGTGGTCGAGATCCCGGCCCCGTACGCCGGGACGGTGGTCAAGCTCCACGCCACCGAGGGCGACTCCCTCGACGTCGGGGCCCCGCTGATCAGCGTCGACACCGCCGAGGGAGCGGCCCCGGCGGCAGTGGCGGCCGAGGCCGAGCCCGAGCAGGAGCTCCAGGCCACCCTGGTCGGGCCGGGGGAGCGCCAGCAGGTCCGCCGGCGCCGGATCGGCCACACCCGCGGCTCCGGCCCGGCTGTGGACAACCGCGAGCACGCCCAATCCGGGTCGCTGCAGGCTGCTCCGGCCCAGCGCCCAAGGGCGACCCCGCCGGTGCGCCGCTACGCCAAGGACCGCGGGGTCGACCTGGCCGCCCTGGTCGGCACCGGCCGGGACGGCCGCATCACCCGCGAGGACGTCGACGGCGCCCTCGACGGCTCCCAGGACGGCGCCAGGAACGGCGCCCAGCCGGCTGCCGGCCGGCCGCGCGACCGGGGCGAGGAGCGGAT
>DATENJ010000287.1:0-7303 GCA_035275125.1 Actinomycetes bacterium
CGTCCTCCCGGTTGATCTCCACCAGACGGCCGTGCGCCGCGATGCCTAGGAAGAGCACGACGGCAGGAGCACCAGCGCCAGCGTGGTGGTCTGGGGTCCGAAGCCGGTCGCGTCGGCCAGCAGCGCCAGCGCGATGGTCGCGGCCGACAGCACGCTCAGGAAGACCGTCGCCCGGCTCTGGGCCTCGTTCCAGAGCAGCGACCGTCCGGCGAGCAGGCTCCAGTGTTCGGTGGCAAGGATCGCGGTCCCGTCTGGCCTGAACGGGTGGTCGCTGGGTGGGCTGGGCGGTGGTGTCGCCGCTTCGGCCTGGGGTGCGGGTGCCCGCTCGGGCGCTGTGGCCTTTCCCGTGTCGCCGGTGGCACCTATCGCGGGCCTCCTCGAGCCGGTTGCGTCCTCGCTGTCGGGCAGGGGAGCGAGGAGCGCTGACCATGCTCGGGTCCTCACCACCCTCCAGCCCAACTCCAACCCGGCCCACCATCAAGCCAACGCCCAGAACCATTGAACGCTGTTCGCTGCGCGGCGAGCCCGTCCTTACCATCGATGCGCGGGCGGTTCGCGACGCCATGCGGCACCCCGTGTCCCAACACAACCGCGCAAGTGAGAGGGCGGTGCCGAGGAAAGGGGCGTGGGACGGCGCGAGGTTGCGTGCGGCGCGGTTTCTGGCAAATTTCTGGCACGGGCCCTGCGTGATCGTCTTGGCACGAACACCGGCGCCATCGTCCCAGCAGCCCTCGACCACCTGCGAAGGGCACCTCTGGTGCATTGCGGTTGTGGCGCCGCTGGAGGTGCTGCTGCAGGAGGCAGCTAACTCTAGGCGGGGGGCGCGGCTGGTGTGGGGTCAACGTCGCTGGTAGCACGAGCTTGAGGCGGCGTTCGGTCGCCGCGTGCTGCCAGTGTCGCCGTGACCTCGGTAGGCCAGCCCGGCTCCATCAGTCTGACCGATGTGTGGGAATGACAGCCTGATGTGACCCCGCCAGGTCGACGTCCCGCTGGAATACTCCGAAGGGACCAGGCCACAGAACCCCGCGAACGCGGCCGCCCGCGGGAACCAACGCTAGTGGAACACCTCACCGGCCAGCGTCGACCGTGAGGTGAGGCCCCGTCCTTGGTGACTACCGCTTCGTGGGCAAGCCGCGAATGCGGTGCGGCAGCCGGGAGTGGCCTCGTCGTTGTAGGCGATATGGAGGAATCGAGCCAGCTGCCGAGCTGCTGGCGGTGGTCGAGGAGACGATGCAGCCGGACCAGGCGTCGTTGTGGCTACGGCGGCACCGTATTGCTGACAGCCAGATCCGCATGCCCGGCTGGTCCAGCGGCCGGGTGACCCTAGTCGGCGACGCCGGCTACTGCCCGGGCCCGGCAGTCGGCAGGGGCGACGGTCCTGGCCGTGGTTGGAACCCAGGTCCTGGCGGACGAGCTACGGGCCGCCGTAGGCGACCCCGCCCCCGCGTTCCCGAGCTACGAGACCAGGATGCGCCAGGCGGTCCAGCGCTTCCGCACCATCGGCCCCACCGTGATGAAGACCCTCATCCCGGCCACACCCTTCTAGGTGTGGCTGACCACCCAGGCGCTGCGGCTGGTCCCGCACCTACCCGTCACCCTCCAGCGACGGCTGTCCACCTTCCAGGGCCGACCCGCCCGCGCCCTCGGTGCCGTAACCCTGCAGAAGTACGAGCCATAACAACCCTGTTGCAGAAGCCGGCCAACCGCCGCCTGCCGGAGTGCACGGGGCCGCTGCCGGCATCAATAGGCGGCTGGGGAATGGGGAATGGTAGAGCCTGCGGAATCGCCGCCGTAGACTTCGGTGATGCGCTTTGGCCCGCCTGTAGGCTTCGCCCGCCGTCCGGATGGGCGCAAGATCGCCTATCAGGTGCTCGGGGACGCCGACCTGGACCTGGTCCTGGTGTCGGGCTATGCCACCCATCTGGGGCTGCTGTGGGAGGAGCCGTCGGTGGCCGGGTTCCTGCACAAGCTGGCCGCCTTCTCACGGCTGATTCTGCTGGACCGCCTGGGCAGCGGCCTATCCGACCGCGGCCCCAGCGGTCAGAGCTTCGAGGACGACATGGACGACGTCCGCCTGGTCCTGGACAGCGTCGGCTCGGAGCGGACGGCGTTGTTCGGCACCCATCTGGGCGGGCGGCTGGCGTTGTTGTTCGCCGCCACCTACCCCGAACGCACCAAAGCGGTGGTGGCCTTCGCGTCCCATCCGGCCACCCTGCCCGACGACGACTATCCCTGGGGCTCTAGCCTCGAGGAGCGCGAGCAGCTCCTGGCCTCCCTCCAGGATGGTTCCTTTGACCCAAGCAGGTTGCTGTTCCGGCTGGCCCCCCACGAGATGGCCGATCCGTCGTTTCGGCAGTGGTGGCAGATGTACAACCTGTCGGCGATCACCGGCCCCGAGGCCTACGACATGGTCATGGCCCTTGGTCCGGTGGACATCCGCCGCCTTCTCGGGTCGATCCGGGTACCCACCCTGCTGCTGCACCGCAGCGGCGACCGGTGGGTGGATGTGCACACCAGCCGCTACATGGCCGAACGCATCCCCGGGGCCAGGCTGGTCGAGCTGCCCGGCGATGATCACCTGCCGTTCTTCGGCGACCAGGACACCGTGGTGGCCCTGACCCAGGAGTTCCTGACCGGCGCCCTGCCAGTCCCCGACCCCGACCGGATGCTGGCCACCGTGCTGTTCACCGACATCGTCGATTCCACCCGGTTGGCCACCGAGCTGGGCGACCGACGCTGGCACCGCATGCTGGAGCAGCACAACCAGGTGGTCCGCGAGCAGCTGGCCCGGTTCCGGGGCCGGGAGGTCAAGACGACCGGGGACGGGTTCCTGGCCACATTCGACGGCCCGGCCCGGGCCATCCGCGCCGCCCACGCGATCCGGGCCGAGCTGGCCGAGCACGGCCTCCAGGTCCGGGTTGGCCTGCACACCGGCGAGGTCGAGCTGGTCGGCGACGACATCGGCGGCATCGCGGTCCACATCGCGGCCCGCGTCCTCGCCCAGGCCCAGGCCGGAGAGGTGCTGTGCTCGCGGACGGTCAAGGACCTGGTCGCCGGGGCCGGCTTTGGGTTCACCGACCGCGGCACCCACCAGCTCAAGGGCGTCCCCGACGCCTGGCAGCTGTACACAGTCCAGCCCGCCGAGACCTACTGAGCCGCGCCACGGTATCGTCGCTTCGAGAATCCCGGGCCTGAACCGACTTCCGCCGCCTCCACCGCATGGGCTTGATCGCCTGCCAGTATCGGGGCGCCGAATGGCGCCACCAGCGGGTCGAGCTCGCCGCCCACGACCTCCTCCAGTACCTCGACAGCCGCAGCGGCTGAGCCGTTCGTGGGCGCGCAGGGGCACGGCCGAGCAGGTGCTGACCGCCGCAGCACCAACGCCACGTGCCGAAGATATCCGCGAGGCGCTCGCCGCGGCGCTGGGCAGGGCGACCCCGAACGCTCCGCCCGGGCATCGGCCCCTCCCACCGGCCCCACAGGTAGTGACCGCCGGTAGCCACATCGGTGTCGCGCTTGCCGCGCCCCACGACCACAGTTGCCTGCTCGGCGCTCGCATCGTTGGCAAGGTCCTGGTGTGGCGCCCGAGCCGGGTGCAGGTCCAGCCGGGTGAACTCTCCTGCGCCCCCGGGACCGCGCTGGCCACGCAGGGGACCAAGCCCCACATTGACCAGGCCAGCCACGCTGCGGCTGCCCTGGCTCGGACGCGACTTCTGGACACGCCAAGGGCCCTGGTGAGCGGGTCGAAGGCGGCTGTTGCAGAATCGACCGTTTCTGCGACAGCCGCCACTCCCCCGCCGCAGACCCCATCCTTCCCATCGATGCGCCAGGGGTTCACGTCCCCGTGCAACACCCCACGTCCCCACACAATCGCCCCGGCGAGAGATGCTGCCGAGGGGTGGGGTGTTGGAGCACTGTAAGGCTGCGCGTAGCGCAGTTTCTGGCAGATCTCTGGCACGCCTCGACTGATCCGGTCCCATGTGGGCCGCACTCGACTTCGAGTCGGTTCCTCACCGTCCAGAGGGTTGCGCCCAGTAGCGTTCTCGCAGCACAGGTCGGGTGTGCCGTCCGCCTGGTCACTTCCCGTCTTGCTGGTTGTGCGTGGTGGAATGACTGCGGGAATGACCGCTACCGGCTCCCTGGACGGTGGGAGAACGATCGAGGATGGCGCCGTCCACCCCGAGGACCGTAACGCTCCCGGGACGGACTGCGGCCACACTGGCCCCTGACCGACCAGGCTCGTGCCGATGTCCAAGAGCCGAAGCGCCGAGATGCGTCGAGGACCATGAACCTGACTCCGACGACCCGAGTCGCCCGGCCGCGCTGGTGGCCGGGTGTGGCGGCGTGGGTGTTGTGGGCGCTGGTCATGCTCGGCCTCGCCGTGGTGCCCTGGATGGATCGCCTAATGATCCGGGCCGGCCGGCCTGACCTGGCCGTGTTGGTCCCGGGCAGTGTCGTTGGCCCCGTGTTGGCGGTGCTGAGCGCGGCCACCGTCGGGGCAGTGCTGGCCAGCCGCCGCCCCCGCCACCCGGTGGGCTGGCTGCTGCTGGGCTTCGCCCTGTCGCTGACCGCCAGCGGGGTGATCTACTCCTATGTGACCTACGGGCTCCAGGCCCGCCCCGGCGCCCTCCCCGCCGTCCACCTGGTCGCCCGGTACTACCCGGCCACCGGCGCAGCGGCGCTCGCTCTGCTCAGCCTGGTGCTGTTGTTGACCCCGACCGGGTCGCTGCCATCTGCCCGCTGGCGCTGGTGGGCCTTTGTCACCGCGGCCACCCCCCTGACCTTGGTCCTGGTGGTGGCGGTGGTGCCCGGACGGTTGGACCCGCAGCTGCTGCTGGCCAGCAGTCCCTTCAGCGACCGGGCCCTGGGCGGTGTCCTGCTGGTCGCCACCCGGGTCGCCTTGGCCGTCACTAGCCTGGCTGTGGCCGTGGCCGCCGGGTCGCTGGTGCTGCGGTTCCGCCGCGCCCAAGGGGTGGAGCGCCTGCAGCTGCGCTGGGTGGCGTTGGCGGCGGCCCTGATGTTGCTGGCGGTGCCGATCGTCCTGGTCCCCGTGGCGCTGGAGAGCCCGATCTTGGTCGACTGGGCGTCCGCGGTCTGGGTGGTGGTGCTGCCGGTGGCGGTGGGCGCGGCGGTCCTGCGCTATCGCCTCTATGACCTGGACCGCATCATCTCCCGCACCCTGGCTTACGGGCTGCTCACGCTGCTGCTGGGTGGTGGCTACGCCGCGGTGGTCCTCGGGCTGGGCCAGCTCCTGGGCCGGGAGTCCCCCCTGGTGGTGGCAGCCGCCACCCTGGCCGTGGCCGCGCTGTTCCAGCCGGCCCGCCGCCGCATCCAGGCCGCGGTGGATCGGCGGTTCAACCGGCGACGCCACGACGCGGCCAGGACCATCGAGGGGTTCGGGACCCGCCTGCGCCACCAGGTCGACCTCGACACCCTCACCACTGACCTGCTGGCGGTGGTCGACCAGACCATGCAGCCCACCCAGACCTCGCTCTGGCTACGACTGCCAGCACCCTCAACCGCAGTCCACCGGCCCATCCATGGTCGGCTTGGAGCGGTGGAATGACCAACAGCAGGACCAGGAGGGCAATCAAGTCGATCGACGGGAGAAGGCTCGCTTGTATTGCTTGGTGGGGCCGGCAGGCCTCGAACCTGCAACCGGGCGGTTTATGAGCCGCCTGCTCTGACCGATTGAGCTACAGCCCCGCGTCCTCTGGCGCTATCTGGTACCAACCAGTTATGAGACGGATGGTCGGCGTCGGCCTGGTCGGCTCCAGACGGATCTGGCCTGCTCACGTCAGCCGAGTCGACAGCCAGTGCGTTCCTGACCTGTCGTGTTACGGCAGGGGGAATGATCGACAGAATGACCACGCTTCCAGTGTGGCGTCCTCGCGTGCAGGCTCGCCGGCGGCAATTGCGGAAAGTCGGCTAGGGACGCCGGCGGCGCGCTGGGCCGGTACACGGCCCGTTGGCGCTGGTTGCTCGGCATCAGCGGATGGTACTGGCAAGCGCTGGGCAGAGGTTGCGTGCCGCGCTCTTGACGAAGGCGGTGGCTTCGGTGGTGGTCGGGCGTGCCTCTGATTGCACTAGTCGCTGGATGACCCGACGGTAGCCCAGGCTTTCGATGGCCAGGCCGTCGCACACGACCTTCCCGAGCCGCAGCAGCTCCCCAGCAGAGGCGGCGGCGAGGTCTTTGCTGCCGAAGCTCATCGCCCTTGCTTCGGCCTCGAAGGCTGCCGGTCCTGCCGTTGCGGTGGGCGAGGATGTGGAGGTGGCGTCCGCTGTGCTGTTGTCGCTTTGCTGGCTGCAGCCCGCGGCTGATACCGCCAGGACGCCAAGCAGGGCGACAGAGCTTGTCAGCCATCGGACGACTCGCATTGTGTGTGCCTCCCCTTGACTCGCTCGGTGCCTACGAACGTCAGCGAGCCAAGCATCGTTACAGCGATCGACCACCACCAGCGGGCGTACCTGCAGGCAGTCGAAGACCTCTAGGCGGCCATTGGTGAGTATGTTGTCCGTGGCGTGTGGCGGACATTGGATTGGGCGCCTCGGGGCCGACCACCATCCCCATGGCTACGGTCGGCACCCGAGGCGACTGCCAGAAGGGGAGGGTTCACCTCCCGGCAGAGCGGCACGGCCGAGAGCAGGGGGCACCAACCCCGGCCGTGCCACGTCATGGATCGTTGCCCAACCAGCTCGCACTCGGCCGATACCCGGGGCGCAGGCAACGATCATCGTGCTCGCTGTTCGTTGGCCAGGTGCACGATTGCCTGGGCCCGTCGGACATATTTGTTGTCCGCCAGGTCGCGAACGCTCTTGACATCGAGTGCCTGCTCCAACGCGTCGCCAGCACTGCTGGACAGCCCAAGCGCGGTCACTGGGGCATCGGCCAGTCCGGCAAACCTCTCCACATCCGCCTGGTCGTCCGGGGGTGGATCGAGGTCCGGGTGCTCAACCATCCATCCTCCCGCTGTTGGCCCTTCTCGACGACCTGGAAGGGCGGTCCGCCACTCGCCGTCGTGGACGCCTCAGCCAGCGGTAGTCGGGGGGCCGCCCCGCCCCTGCCCTCCAGCGCCCGCGCTGGCGGGCGGGTCCCGGTCCGCAGGGGGGCCGCTGCTCGGTGGCGAGACGCTGGTCGACGGAGCCGAGACACTCGGCCGCGAAGCCTTGCCCTGATTGTCGGCGCCTGCGCCACCAGCAGTCACGTCCTGGCAGTAGCCGGCGACCTTGTCGGCCCCGCCGGCGGCCGCCACCAGCGCCTGGAACGCCACCGAGTCCATCCGGCGTCCGTGGTCGCCACCCT
>DATENJ010000288.1:0-4973 GCA_035275125.1 Actinomycetes bacterium
GGCCCCGGTCATCTCGGTCGCCCCGACGACCACCGTCGAGCCGACGACCACCACGGTCGAGCCGACCACGACCACCGTCGAGGAGACCACCACCACCACGGCCGCGCTCGCCCCGACCACCACCGCCGAGGCGACCACGACCACCGAGCTGCTGGTGACCACGACCCAGCCACCGACCGCCGGGGTGCTGCTCGCCCCCCTCCTCGGCCTGCTGTACCTGCTCCGCGCCCACCTGCCGGCCCCGGGCCGCCACGCTCGCCCCGGCCGCTACCTCCTGCCTCAGGTCAGGTCGCGGCGGGCGACCAGGCGGCCGCCGAGGAGGGCCAGGACGAGGCCGTAGGCGGCGAACACCAGGGCGCCGGCCCACATCGGCAGGGTGCCGTCGCCCGGTGCGGTAAGGGCCGAGGCGGCGCCCCTCGGCAGCCAGCGCTCCAGCCCCGGCTGGTGCAGGATCCCGGTCAGGACCCGCTCGACGCCCTGAGACCACCACAGCAGGCCGACGACCACGGCCGCGACCTGGTTGCGGAGCAGCGCCCCGAGCCCGGTCCCGAGCACGGCGTACAGCGCGACCGCGACCGCCAGCCCGGCCACCCGGGCGGCCACCCAGGGGTCGGCGATGGCGACCTCGATCCCCTTGGCCCGCAGCCAGGGGAGGCCGACGGCGAGCACCGCCGCCGAGGACGCCAGGGACATGGCCAGGCCGGTGACGGCGGCCGCGGCCAGCTTGGCCGCCACCACCCGGCCCCGCTCCGGGGTGACCAGGAAGGTCGAGGTGGCGGTGCCGTGGCGCAGCTCCCCGGCCATGCCGAGGACGCCGAGGACGAGCGCGGCCAGGGTCAGCGGCTGGGCCGGGACCAGGACCAGCTGGCGCAGGGCGTCGGGGCCGAGCGCCGGCTGGCCGGGCTGGCCGGCGAGCAGGAGCACGACGGCGATCAGGGCCGCGGTGCCGGCGGCGGCCAGGGCGAGCAGGACGCGGGCGGTGCGGGTGGTCCGGAGCTTCAGCAGCTCCGAGCGGACGAGCCGGGTCATGACCGGTCTCCTTTCCTGCCGGTGAGCTCGAGGAAGACGTCCTCGAGGTTGGTGCGTTCGAAGCGCATCTCGTGGAGCACGACGCCGCCGGCCGCGGCCGCCTGGCCCACCTGCTCGGTGGTGGCCCCGGTGACCGTCAGCTGGCCGGGGCCGTCGAGGGCGACCCTGGCGCCCCTGGCGACCAGGAGGTCGCGCAGCGCCTCGGGTTGCGGGGTCCGGACCCGCACCGCCCGGTCGGCCCCGGCGGTCAGGGCGGCCAGGGTCGACTGGGCGACCAGACGGCCCCGGTCGATGATCACGACCTGGTCGACGGTCTGAGCGACCTCGGCCAGGACGTGGCTGGAGACGAGCACGGTCCGGCCCTCGTCGGCCAGGCCCCTGATCAGGCCGCGCAGCCAGTGCACGCCCTCGGGGTCGAGGCCGTTGGCCGGCTCGTCGAGGATCAGGACCTCGGGGTCGCCGAGCAGGGCCCCGGCCAGGCCGAGCCGTTGGCGCATGCCGAGCGAGAAACCGCCGACCCGGCGGCGCCCGGCGGCGGCCAGCCCGGTCAGCTCGAGGACCTGGTCGGCCCGGTCCGGGTCGATCCCGGCGGCGACGGCCAGGACCCGGAGGTGGTCGCGGGCCGAGCGGCCGGGATGGAACCCGCTCGCCTCCAGGACGGCCCCGACCCGGCGGGCCGGGTCGGGCAGCTCCCGGTAGGGCCGGCCGGCGATTGTGGCCGTGCCGGCGGTCGGGGCGACCAGGCCGAGGAGCATCCGCAGGGTGGTCGTCTTGCCGGCGCCGTTGGGGCCGAGGAAGCCGGCCACCGTCCCCTGGTCGATCTCGAAGTCGAGCTGGTCGACGGCGAGCACGTCGCCGAAGCGCTTGGTGAGCCCCTGCACGCTGATCGCCGCCATGGCGTGTCTCCTCCCTGAGCCGGTGACAGCGACGACGCTACGGGCCGCGACCGCGGCGGTCGTCAGCCTGGCGGCCGCTTCTCGAGGTCGGCCTTGAGGAGGAGCGGGGCCGCCCGTCAGCCTGGAGGCGCACCCGGGCCGGGGGTGACCAGGCCGGTCTCATAGGCCAGCATCACCAGCTGGGCCCGGTCGCGCGCCTGGAGCTTGGCAAGGACCCGGCTCACGTGGGTCTTGGCGGTGGCCGCGCTGACCACCAGCAGCTCGGCGATCTCGGCGTTGGACAGGCCCCTGGCCACCAGGGCCAGCACCTCCCGCTCCCGGTCGGTGAGGGAGGCGAGCGCGACCGGGGTGACCGGGCTCGGCTCGGGCCGGCGGGCGAACTCGGCGATCAGCCGCCTGGTGACGCTGGGCGCCAGCAGGGCGTCGCCGGCCGCGACCACCCGGATGGCGGCCAGCAGGTCGGCCGGAGGCGTGTCCTTGAGCAGGAAGCCGCTCGCCCCCGCCCGCAGTGCCTGGTAGACGTACTCGTCCAGGTCGAAGGTGGTGAGGACCAGGACACGGACGCCGCCGGCCTGGTCGAGGGCCACGATCCGCCGGGTCGCCTCCAGCCCGTCCATCCGCGGCATGCGGATGTCCATGAGGACCACGTCGGGCAGCTCCTGTCGGGCCTGCTCGACCGCCTCGGCCCCGTCCCCGGCCTCGCCGACGACCTCCAGGTCGGGCGCCGACTCGACCAGGACCCGGAACCCGGCCCTGACCAGCGTCTGGTCGTCCGCGATCACGACCCTGATCACCGGGGCACCCCCTCGGGGTTCCCCGGACCCCTCCCGATTCACCGGGGCACCCCTCGGGGTTCCCCGGACCCCTCCGGTATCACTTCGCCTCCTCGACTGGCAGGGTGGCGGCGACCCGGAAGCCGCCGCCGGGCAGCGGGCCGGCCTCGAGGGTGCCACCGTAGAGGGCGGCCCGCTCGCGCATGCCGGCGATGCCGTGGCCGCCGTGCCCCTCCTCGCCGGGGACGGCCCCGCGGCCGTCGTCGACCACCTCGACGGCGACCTGGCCGGGGGAGTGGCGGACCATGACCCGGGCGGCGGCCGGCCCGGCGTGCCGGACGACGTTGGTCAGCGCCTCCTGGACGATCCGGTAGGCAGAAAGGTCGAGACCGGCCGGCAGCTCGGACGGCGTCCCCTCGATCCGCACCTCGACCCGCACCCCGGCTCGTGCCACCTCGGCGGCCAGGGCCTCGACCTCGGCAAGGCCGGGCGCCGGGGCCAGGCTGCCGCGGGTCTCGGCCTCCTGGCGGAGCACGCCGAGCAGCCGCCGCATCTCGACCAGGGCCTGGCGGCTGGTCGCCTCGACGGCCACCAGGGCCTTGCGGGCCTCCTCGGGCCGGCTGTCGAGCACGTGGACCCCGACCCCGGACTGCACGGCGATGATGCTCATGCTGTGGGCGACCACGTCGTGCAGCTCTCGGGCGATCCGCAGCCGCTCCTCGGTGACCGCCCGCCGGGCCAGCTCCTCGCGGGCCCGCTCCAGCTCGGCCGCCCGGTGCTGGGCGGTGACGATCGCCTCCTGGCGCCGCCGGGTCCCGTCGCCGAGCCACCAGGCCGCGGCCATGACCAGGCCGTCCAGGACCATGGTCCCGCCGTCGCCGATCGCTCGCGGCCTGGCCAGCCAGACCAGGGCGAGCAGGGCCTCGGTGGCGGCCAGGGCGGCCACCGAGACACGCCGGGGGCAGCGGGCGGCCACGGTGTAGACGTAGATCAGCAGGGCGAACGTCAGCACGACCAGGTTCAGCCCAAGTGCCGCGACCCCCGCCCCGGTGGCCAGGCCGACGGCCAGCGCGCCGAGGGGCCAGCGCCGCCGCACCGCGATCGGCAGGGTATGGGCGAGGACCAGCAGGTAGGCGGCCAGCGACCTCGGCGACCCCGGGTCGAACGGAAGCACGGTGGCCAGCAGGGTCACGCCGACGGCGGCCGTCGCCACCGCCAGCAGCCCGTCGAGAGCCAGAGGGCCCGCTTTCCGCAGCCGTTGCCAGCGGGCGTCCGGGACATGCATCGCCGAACCGTACCGCTCTCCGAGGGCCGCCCGCGTCACCCTGGCGGCCGACCCGCCGGATCCGCCTGGAGATGTACGGCGGCCGGGGGGCGGGGACAAGTGGCGACCGTGGCCGGGCTGCGCGAAGATGCCGCCATGACAGAGCAGCCGCAGCAGCCGGCCGGGCCGCCCGTCTCTGGCGAGGTGGTCGTCGGCGAGCAGTCAGGACAACCGTCGACCGAGTCGATCGCCAGCCCGGCCAAGGTGATGCGCATCGGGGCCATGGTCCGCCAGCTCCTCGAGGAGGTCCGCCACGCCCCTCTCGACGAGGCCGGCCGGGACCGGATGCGCGACATCTACGACATCTCCGTGCACGAGCTGTCCGACAGCCTCTCGCCCGACCTGGCCCAGGAGCTGAGCCGGGTCGCCCAGCCCTTTGTCGGCGAGGAGATCCCCAGCGAGGCCGAGCTCAGGGTCGCCCAGGCCCAGCTCGTTGGCTGGCTGGAGGGCCTCTTCCACGGCATCCAGGCGACCCTGTTCGCCCAGCAGATGACGGCCCGCAACCAGCTCGAGGAGATGCGCCGCCGGGCGATCCCGGGCCGCCCCGGCACCGACCCCACCGGCCAGTACCTGTAGGCGAGCTCAGCGGGGCGGGGGTCGGTCGGGGGAGAGCACCACGATGGTGCCCTTCATGCCGGCCGCCCAGTGGCCGAGCACGTGGCAGCCGTAGAGGACCAGGCCTGGCTCGTCGAAGGTCCAGCTGAGACGTCTGGTCTGGCCTGGAGGGACGGTGAGGGTGCCGCCGCCGGCGGCGCCGTGGGTGTGGACGTGGCCGCCCATCGCCGGCATGAGCTGCATCATGCGTTCGTGGTCGAGCTGGGTGGCGCGGTCGCCGAGGGTGAACTCGTGGGCGAGCTTGCCGGTGTTGGTGACGGCGAAGGTGACCCGGCGGCCGGCCCAGACCATGATCGCGTCGGGGCGGTAGCGGAAGCGGTCGTTCATCACCACCCG
>DATENJ010000289.1:0-8772 GCA_035275125.1 Actinomycetes bacterium
CACACCAGGC
Source organism: Actinomycetes bacterium (assembly GCA_035275125.1). Classification (GTDB taxonomy): domain Bacteria; phylum Actinomycetota; class CALGFH01; order CALGFH01; family CALGFH01; genus CALGFH01. The sequence continues at coordinate 11 of DATENJ010000289.1, forward strand.
CGGCCCGGCGGCGCTCGGCGTAGGCGGCGGCGCTGTAGACGGCCACGCCCAAGATCACCCACGAGGCGATCTCGTTGACCTGCCCGACCGCCCAGTAGCGAGTGAAGTGCACGGTGGTGACGGCCAGCACCACCAGCGGCCAGCGGCGCCGCAGCACCAGGGGCGCGGCCAGGGCCACCGCCCAGGCCACGATCACCGGCGTTGAGGGAGGCGCCACCTGGGCCCTGGGGGCGACCAGGGCCACCCCGGTGACCGCGGCCAGAGCCGCCAAGCCCACCGCCAGGGTGACGTCGGCCACCAGCGGGTGGCGCCGCAGCGCCGCCACCATGCGCCCAAGATTCATCGACCGGAGCGTAACCAGCCGGCCACCGACCCTGCATCGGTCCCACGGATGAGGCCAGCTCCACCCCACGACGGAACGGCCCGGCGGCCGCCACCCCGAAGATCGTCCGCTGGGTGGACCGGCGGATCCCGCCCCCGGCCGATCCCTGCCAGCTGTCGGCCTCGTAGGGTCAGGCGAGCAGGCATCGAACGCCAAGGAGGATGTGATGGACAAGCCAATGGACGGCGCCGTCCGGCGAGGTGAAGTCCTCAACCTGGTCCAGCGCTCGGTGCGGCGTCGCGACTACCAGTTGCGGCAGGGCGACCAGGACCTGGGGCGGCTGCGGTTCACGCCAGGCCGGCGGTCGCTGGCCACGGCCGACACCGACCAGACCGGGCCCCTTGTCCTAACCGCGGGCTGGGACGGGATCGAGGTCCGCCGCCGCGACGGCGGGGCGACCATTGCCATCGTCGAGGGCGGCCGCCGGCGGACCATGGTGATCCGCACCCCCGACGGGCCTGCGCTTGGCTGGCGCAGGAACGGCCGCTGGCAGCGATGGACGATGCTGGCCGGCGAGGCCGACCTGCTGCACTTCACCGCCGCCCAGGGGTTCCTCAAGTCATGGGTCCAGATCACCGTCCAACAGGACCTCCCCGAACAGTCGGCGTTACTACTAACTGTGGTCGGCGGCTTCCTCGCCCTGCGCGAGCTGCAGGCCGAGGTCGACGCGAGCGCCGCGATTGGCGGGATCGTCGCCGCCAGCGCCGGATCGTGACGTGAACGGCAGGATCCCGCTGCGCACCAGGACCAGCTGGCGGGTAGCGGCCGTGGTCCTGGCAACGGTGCTGACCATGGCGGCCTGCACCACCACCACCACCCGAGGCGGAACCCCGTCGCCGACCACGCGGGTCCGAACGTCCGCTGGTTCGGCGGCACCGCCGGCGAGGGACCTGCGGGGGCTGATCGCCTACAGCACCCAGGCGGGTGACATCTGGGTGATGAACGCAGACGGGTCGAAGCGGCGTCAGGTCACCGGAACCCGCGACCCGGCCTACGACTTCGACCCCAGCTTGTCCCCGGACGGCCGGCGGATGGTGTTCCGCACCTCGCGGGGCCGGTACCTGCCCGACCCCAACGGGACCGGCGTCCAGGGCATCTTCGTCATCAACCTCGACGGCTCCCACGAGCGCCAGATCCAACCTCGTCGGGGCGGTCTGTTCCCCGACTGGTCACCCGACGGTCGGCGGATTGCGTTCAGCACCCTGCGGGCGAACGGGACCGAGACGATCGTCACTACCGACCCCGACGGCACCAACGTCCACGACACCGGGGTCATCGGGGGCGAGTGCGCCGAGTGGTCGCCGGACAGCTCCAGGATCGCCTACTGCCACCATCCGGGCAACGGCGACTTCGACGTGTGGGTCATGCACGCCGACGGCCGCCACCGGCGGCGACTAACCCACACCCCCGGCCGGGACTACCCGAGCGCCTGGTCGCCTGACGGCAGCCAGCTGGCCTTCAGCTCCGAGCGCTCGGGGAACGTCGACGTGTTCGTGATGAACGCCGACGGCAGCGAACAGCGCCAGCTGACCCACGCCGCCGACGGGGAAGGCCCGGTCGCCTGGCTGCCGGACGGGCGCATCGTCTACTCGAGTTTCCACGGCAACCAACCACTCCCCGATTGGTACCTGATGAACACCGACGGCACCGGGATCCACTCCCTGCCGCAACTCCAGGGCGCCGGCGACCCGATCGACTGGCTGACCCCGGTTGGATGAAGCGGAGGAGGGCTGCAGTGACCGAAATGACGCAACCAGCGAGCCGCACCCGCCAGCGCATCCCGTTGCGGACCTACCTCGACTATCGCCTCGGCCGCAACCAGCCATGGTGGCGCCAGACCTGGAACGTGCTCGTCCAACCCCTGGCCGCACCATCGCTGGCGGAGTTCTGGCGGACCTGGAATCCGGTGTGGAGCTACTACCTCTCAGTGTGGTTCTACCGGCCGGTGCGGCGGGTGCTCCCCCATCCGGCGGCGGTCATGGTCACCTTCACGGCCAGCGGGCTGGTCCACAACCTGCTCGCCGCGCTCCTGAGCCACCGGCTCAACCCGTTCGTGACGGTCTGGTTCATCCTCTACGGGGCCGTCACGGTGACCAGCGAAGCGCTGCACATGGACCTGTCCCGGCTTCCCGCGCCGGCCAGGGCGGTGGTCAACCTCGCCTATCTGATCGGCTGCTACAAGCTCCCGTGCGGGTAGTCGTCGCCGACGACGTCCTGCTCACCCGCCAGGGCATCGTCCGCCTGCTGCGCGACGCCAGCATCGAGGTCGTCGCCGAGGCCGAGGACGCCCAAGGCCTGCTCCACCAGGTCCGCCTGGCCCGCCCGGACGTGGCCCTGGTCGACATCCGCATGCCGCCAACCCACACCGACGAGGGTCTGGTGGCCGCCCAGACGATCCGCGCCCAGCACCCTGAGGTCGGCGTCCTGGTGCTGTCCCAGTACGTCGAACCCAGCTACGCCTTGCGCCTCATCCAGGAGCAGCCCGAACGGGTCGGCTACCTGCTCAAGGAACGCGTATTCGACATCGCCACCGTGGTCGACGCCCTGCGCCGCATCGTGGACGGGGAGACGGTGATCGACCCCACGATCGTCTCGCGCCTGGTCGGGCGGCGCCGCCGGCAGGACCCGCTGGCCGTCCTCACCGAGCGGGAACGAGAGGTCCTCGGGCTGATTGCCGAGGGCATGTCCAACCGGGCCATCGCCGCCCGGCTGTACGTCACCGAACGCACCGTCGAAGCCCACGTCACCCAGATCTTCCAGAAACTTGGCCTGCCCGAGTCACCCGATCAGCACCGCCGGGTACTGGCCGTCCTCACCTTCCTCCGCGCCTGACCAAGCCGTCGAGCCCGAGCGTTCCAGTGGCCCGACGCCCAAGAGCTGGCTGACGCACAGGGTCGCCACGACGCCATGGCCGTCCAGTCCATCATGCGCAAGACGCTCCTCGGATAGCGTCATCTCGACAGCACAACCAAGGGGTCGAGGTTCGCCGCCTGTGTGAAGCACGTGGAGTGATGCTGTGACCGAGCCAGACCAGCAGACCGAGCGACAGGTCAGCAGCGCCGACGACCCGGCCGCGACCCGGGCACGAGTCGACGAGCTGATGAGCCAGATGACCCTGGCCGAGAAGGCCGGGCAGCTGACGCAGTACTTCTACTTCCGCATGCCGGCGAACGACGCCGAGCCCGCCCTCGGCCTGGAGCTGGAAGCCCAGCCCCGCATGGTCGAGGAAGCGCTAGGGCGCGGCGAGGCCGGATCGCTGCTCTTCCTGACCGATCCGGCCGAGATCAACCGACTCCAGCGGCTGGCGCTCGCGGGTAACCGTCTCGGTGTCCCGCTGCTGTTCGGCTTCGATGTCATCCACGGGCTGCGGACCATCTTCCCGGTTCCGATCGCCATGGCCGCCTCGTGGGATCTCGAGACCATCGAGCGGGGTCAGTCCGTCGCCGCCCGGGAGGCCCGTGCGGTGGGCATCCACTGGGCCTTCGCCCCCATGGTGGACATCGCCCGGGATCCGCGGTGGGGCCGGATTATCGAGGGCGCGGGCGAGGATCCGTTCCTGGGCGCCGCCGTCGCCGCCGCCCAGGTCCGCGGCTTCCAAGGCGCCGACTTCGCACAACCGGAGCGCATTATCGCCGGCCCCAAACACTTCGCCGGGTACGGGGCCGCCATCGGCGGGCGGGACTATGACGAGGTGAACCTGTCCGAATACGAGCTTCGGAACACCTACTTCCCGCCCTTCAAGGCCGCGATCGAGGCCGGTGCCGGCAACGTGATGACCGCCTACATGGACCTCAACGGCATCCCGGCTTCGGGGAGCCGCTGGCTGTTCACCAAGGTGCTGCGGGAGACGTGGGGCTTTGACGGTTTCGTGGTCAGCGACGCCAACGCGGTGCGGAATCTGGTCACGCACGGGTTCGCCGCGGACCTGACCGACGCCGGCGCCCGCGCCGTCACCGCGGGCGTCGACATGGAGATGGCCATCGCCGATCCGGCCTCCGCGCACCTGCCCGAAGCGCTCCAGTCCGGCGCCGTCACCGAGGACCTCGTCGATGCGAGCGTGAGGAAGATCCTCGAAGCGAAGCTGCGGTTGGGTCTTTTCGACGCCCCGTACGTCGACGAGGACCGCGCCCGGGAGGTCCTCGCCGATCCGGAGCACCGCGAGGTGGCGCGCGTCGCCGCCGAGCGGTCAGCCGTGCTGTTGCGCAACGAGGGCAGCCTGCTCCCGCTCGCCGTCGACCAGCTCAGCTCCATCGCGGTGATCGGACCGCTCGCCGCCTCCCAGCGCGACACCCTTGGTCCCTGGGTGTTCGACTTCGACCTGGACGAGACCGTAACGGTGCTCGACGGCATCCGCCGCACGGTCGGGGACAACATGCGGGTCGACTACGCCCCAGGCACAGGGGTGGTCCAGCGCGTCTTTTCGTCCATGTTCGACATGTTCGGCGGGAACCGACCGGCAGATCCGGAGGGGTTTGATGAGGATGCCGAGTTCGCGCGTGCGGTGGACGTCGCCGCCGCCGCCGACTCGGCGGTCGTCGTGGTCGGAGAATGGCAGAACATGATCGGTGAGGCGGCATCGCGGTCCTCGATCGAGCTGCCCGGCCGGCAACTGGAACTGCTTCAGGCGGTGGTCGCCACCGGCACGCCGACCGTGCTGCTGGTAATGAACGGGCGGCCGCTCGACCTGCGCTGGGCCGCGGAGAACGTCCCGGCGATCCTCGACATCTGGTATCCCGGCACCCAGGGCGGCGCGGCCGTCGCCAACCTACTCTTCGGCGATGTCGCCCCGGGCGGGAAACTGCCATTCAGCTGGCCGCGCACCGTCGGCCAGGTCCCGATGATCTACAGCCACACGGTCTCGCACGAACCCGACAACCAGGGCCGGCGCTACTGGGACGAGCAGAGCACCCCGCTGTTCCCGTTCGGGCACGGACTGTCCTACGGCCGGTTGGAGTACACCGACCTCACCTTGGACCGCGGCAGCATCCAGGCCGGGGAGACCGTCACGGTCTCGGTCACCGTGACCAACGTGGGCCAGCTCGCCAGTGACGAGGTCGCCCAGCTCTACATCCACCAGCGGTACGGGTCCGCATCCCGGCCAGTGCGGGAACTCAAGGGCTTCCAGCGCCTCACCCTCGCCGCCGGTGAGTCCCGGACGCTGCGCTTCCCGCTCGGCCCCGACGAGCTCCGCTACTGGAACGCCGCCACGAGGGGCTGGGTCATCGACACCACAACGATCGACGTCTTCGTCGGCGGCGACTCGACCGCCGCCCAAACGGTCAGCTTCACGATCGGGTCCTGATAACCGGATCGGTGACCACCTGCCTCGTTGGCAAGCCTCCAAATGTAGGCGCGGCAGTGATAAGAAAGGCACCACCTGAAGGGTGCTGACGATGGCCCGTGGGCTGTCAGTCTCAGCCTGACACGTGACGGGTGCCTCATGAGCTCGGTAATCGTCCTTCCTACAGGCGAGGCCAGCACCACCCAGCAAGGGCTGCGCCAGTTCGAAGGCATCTCGGCCGAGTCGGTGGGATCGCGGGCACTGTGTGCTCACCTGCTCGCGATCCCACCCGGCGGGCGAGCCAAGGCCCATCGCCACACCGGACATGAAACCGCCATCTACCTCTTGGAGGGACGGGCGGTGGTGTGGTTCGGTGAGCAGCTGGAGTCCAAGGTGGACGTGGGTCCGGGAGATTTCCTCTACATCCCGTCCGACGTTCCGCACGTCCCTATGAACCCCAGCGACACCGACTGGGCCCGGGGAGTCGTGGCCCGGACCGACCCCAACGAGCAGGAGAGCGTGGAGTTGCTGCCTCACCTGGATGACCTGCCCATCTGGTGCCCTGAGGCCCAGGTCGTATCGCTGGTCGAGCTGGCTATTGGTCCTGGCTGGGCGTTGCGTTGGCCCACAAGGCGTTGACGATCTTCCAGCCGTCGCGTGTGCGCACGAGCTGGAGGTACTCGACATAGACGGCCGAACGAACGATCGCGTTCGCGATCGTGCCGTACAGGTGCTCAACCTCGACCTGGATGCGACGGTCGCCCGGGTCTTCGCGCTGGCCGTCGCCGCGTGCCGTGGCCTCGACCATCTGGCGTGCCGTGAGCGTTGCCAGCCGTTCGGGGTCGGAGGACCCCTGGCCGAGCGACCGCTTGGCCAGCTCTGGGTGCAGCGCGCGCTCGATGCGCGCGGCGTCGCCGTCGAACCAGCCCTCGAAGTAGTCCAGGGCAGTGCGCACGACGGCGGCCCGGTCGTCGGCTGAGGACTCGGCAGCCATACTGGCGATCCTCTCAGGTATCGGTGGAATCTGCGTCAGCCGCGGCGGGCCCGGGCGCGGCGCTTGCCTTCGTGCATGGCCTGCACCCTGGCGACCGGGATGGCGCGGCCCTCCTCGATGAGGTCGGCGCCGAGGTGCTGGGGCGGCGGCATCGCGTCGGCCCAAGGGCTCTGCCCGACGATCGACCGCACCGCGGTGCGCAGGGTGAAGTCGGCCGGGGTAACGCGGTCGAGCTGGTCCCAGGCCACTGGGAACGACACCGGCGCACCCGGCCGGACGCGTGGGCTGTAGGCCGCCACCACCGTCGCCCCGTAGGCCCGGGTGGAATCGACGAACACCTTGCCGCCGCGCTCATCCCGGATGTACGCGGTGGTCGCCAGCTCGGGGTCGAGCCGCTCGGCGCGTGCGGCGATCGCCCTGGTCGCCGCGGCCATCTCCTCGGCGGTGGCCTGCGGGTCGATCGGGACGAACACGTGCACGCCCTTGGCGCCACTGGTCTTGACCGCACCCGCCAACCCCGCGTCGGCGAGGGCCTGACGGACCAGGTGGGCGGCGCGGACGGCCACGCCGAACGTGTCGCCGGGCGGCGGGTCGAGGTCGAGCACGAGGTGGGTGGGCCGGTCCCAGCGATCGGCGCGGATCAGTGCCGGGTGGTACTCCACCGCGCGCTGGTTGGCGAACCACAGCAGCGTGCGACGGTCGTTGCAGAGCGCATAGGACACGTCGCGCTTGGAGGTCTCCGCCCACAGCGACACCGTCCGCACCCATGACGGGGTGTAGGAGGGAACGTTCTTCTGCATGAACGGCGCCTGGCCGCGGAGGACCCGGACGACCGAGAGCGGCCGATCGGCCAGCTCGGGAATGATGTGGTCCGCGACCGCGTCCAGGTAGTCCACCAGGTCACGCTTGGTCGCGTCAGCGCCGTCAAACAGCGGTTGGTCGAGGTTGGTCAGCGAAACCCCATCTGGCCGCTCACCGCCGCCGCTCATCATGAGACCACCTTCCGCGACTCGGACGCGCCAGGTCAACTCCGACCCTCATTCCTACAGGTCAGAAGCCGTGCCAGACTTCTCTGACGGGGAGTGCGTCAGAGGAGGCGGAATGCAGGCTGGCGTGGCGCTGCTGACCGACCATGTTGCACGGTTCAACGCCGGGGTTCGCAGCGGAGACTTCGGACCCATGGTCGATGGGTTCACCGAGGATGCGGATCTGGTCTTCGAAGGGATTCCGGTCGGGCCGTTTCGTGGGCGTGAGGCGATTGCTGCGGCCTACCGGATGCAGCCGCCCGACGATGAGATCGAGCTGCTGGAGATTGAGCAGGACAGCGAGGGGCGGGTGGTCGCGTCCTACGCCTGGCGCAAGCGTCCAGGCGTCCGGGGAGGAGCACTCGTCCTGGTGCCGCGGGAGGAGCGGATCGCTCGTCTGGTGATCCACTACGGTGACGACGGCAGGCCTCCGCCCGGCTAGTCGGGTCGGTGCGCAGGGTCTGCCGGCCGAGGGCGGCCGGAGGCCGTAACAATCGGGGAGGACCGCAGATGGTCATCGCCTACTGGATCGTCGCCGGGTTGCTGGCGCTGTTCTTCCTGTACGCCGGCGGGATCAAGGTTGTGCAGACACGGGAGCAGCTGCGGCCGATGATGGCGTGGGTCGACAGCCTTCCGATGGGACTGGTGCGGACGATCGGTGTCCTGGAGGTACTCGGCGCGATCGGTCTGATCCTGCCGCCACTGACCGGGATCGCACCGTGGTTGGCGCTGGCGGCGGCGATCGGGTTTGTCCTCGTGCAGATCGGCGGGATCATCCTTCACCTCAGCCGCGGCGAGGCCACGGTGATCTGGCTGAACATCGTGCTGGTCGCCGCAGCCGGGGTAACCGTGTGGCTTGCATCCACGTGGGTCTAGTCAGTGGCGGGGGGCCGGGTGGGAGGCGAGGGTGCTGATGTAGTTGGCTCGCTCGTAGGCGGTCGGGTTGGGGACCGAGCGCTGGCTGAGGCGGCCCCGGAGCTGGTCGACGGTCGCAAAGCCGTGGCCGTCCATCCAGTCGCGGACCTTGGTCTCGAGCGGCCGCAGGTGGTCGGGGCCGTTGCGCAGCAGGGCCGAGGTCAT
>DATENJ010000290.1:0-2219 GCA_035275125.1 Actinomycetes bacterium
ATTGACGGGCGTGCTCTCCTACCTCTTCCGCCTGGTCGGGGTCGTCCGGACCGTGTCCGGCAACCCGGGGCTCCTCCGGGTCGAGCTGGCGTTCGTCGGCTTCAACGTGGCCGAGTGGGCGACCTGGGTGTCCATCCTGGCCTTCGCCTACGGGGTCGGGGGGGCGGCCGCGACCGGGCTGGTCGCCCTCGTCCAGCTGGTGCCGGCGGCGCTGGTCGCGCCCCTGGCCGCGATCGCCGGCGACCGGTACCGGCGCGAGCGGGTCCTGCTCACCGGCTACGTCGCCCAGGCCCTGGCGATGGCCGCGACCGCGACCGCCCTGCTCGCCGAGGCCCCGGTCCCGCTCGTCTACGGCCTTGCCGCCCTGGCCGCGACCTCGATCACCATCACCCGCCCGGCCCAGAACGCCCTGCTGCCCTCGCTGGCCCGGACCACCGACGAGCTGACCGCGGCCAACGTCGCCTCGAGCTGGACCGAGAGCATCAGCGTCCTCGGCGGCCCGGCCCTGGCCGCGGTGCTGCTCGGGGTGAGCGGCCCCGGCGCCGTCTTCGCCGTCATGGCCGCCGCCCTGGCCTGCTCCGGCCTGCTGGTCACCGGCGTCGAGACCGCCGCCGAGGCCAGGCCGGCCTCGGCCACCGAGGGACGGGCCGGCTGGCTGGCCGGGGTCCTGCGCACCGCCCTCGGCGGGTTCACCACCCTGGCCCGCGAGCGGCTGCCGCGGCTCTCGGTCGGCCTGCTCACCGCCCAGTACCTGATGGTCGGGGTCCTGGACGTGCTCCTGGTGGTGCTGGCCTTCGAGGTCCTGGACATCGGCAGCTCCGGGGTCGGGCTGCTCAACAGCGCCGTCGGGGCCGGGGCGATCGCCGGCTCGGCCCTGACCGTCCTGCTGGTCGGCCGGCGGCTGGTCGTGCCGATCGTGGTCGGGTTCGCCTGCTGGGGCCTGGCCCTCGGCGCGGTCGGGCTGGTGCCGTCCCGGGCGGTGGTGCCGGTCCTGCTCGCCGTGGCCGGCGCCGGCGGCATGCTCACCGAGGTCGCGGGGCGGCTGCTTCTCCAGCGCAGCGCCCCCAACGAGGTCCTCAGCCGGGTCTTCGGCGTGCTCGAGGGCTTGAGCATGGCCGCCATCGGGCTCGGGTCGGTGATCGTGCCCGCCTCGATCAACGGGTTCGGCACCAAGGCCACCCTGGTCGGCGCCGGCGGGCTGATGCTGGCCGGCGGCCTGCTGGTCTGGCGCCGCCTGGCCACGGCCGAGGTGGCCGCCCCGCTGCACGCGGCCGAGCTGGCCCTGCTCCGGGAGATCCCGATGTTCGCGCCCCTGCCGGCCGAGGTGGCCGAGCGGGTCGCGGCCGCCATGACCGGCGTCTCGGCCCCGGCGGGCACGGTCGTCATCCGCCAGGGCGCCGACGGCGACCGCTTCTACGTCCTGGCCGCCGGCCAGGTCGACGTGCGCCACGACGGCCGCTCGGTGGCCAGCATGGGCCCTGGCGACTACTTCGGCGAGATCGCCCTGCTCCGCGACGTCCCCCGGACCGCCACCGTCGTGGCCACCACCGACACCCGGCTGTACGCCCTCGAGCGGCTCCCGTTCCTGGAGGCAATCGGCGGCCACCCCCTCAGCGCCGAGCGGGCCGACGCCATCGCCACCGAACGCCACCGGGCCCAGGGCCAGGACGGGGCCTAGCGAATCGGACCCTTGCTTTTTCGAATTGGACGGGGCGATGGGGCTGTCCGTACCGTCCTGGCGGGGTGGTGGTGGCATGTCGCAGCAGCCGCAAGCGCAGGTGTTCGACTTGGTGGTCGTCGGTGGCGGCCCCGGCGGGTACCCGGCCGCGATCCGGGCCGCCCAGCTCGGTCTGAAGACGGCGCTGGTCGAGAAGGAGCGCCCTGGCGGGGTCTGCCTCAACTGGGGCTGCATCCCGACCAAGGCCATGCTGCGCTCGGCCGAGGTGCTGGAGACGGCCCGCCACGGGGCCGAGTACGGGGTCCTGGCCGACAACGTCCGTCTCGACTACGCGGCCGTGCTGGCCCGCAAGGACCGGGTCGTCAAGTCCCTCACCGACGGCGTCGCCGGGCTGCTGGCGGCCAGCGGGGTCACGGTGACGATCGGGCACGCCCGGCTCACCGGCCCGAGGACCGTCGAGGTCGTCGGGGTCGGGGACGCGCCCCTCGGCCCGGCCGGCCCGCGCTACAACGCCCCGCCGGCCGCCAACGGGGCGCCGGCG
>DATENJ010000291.1:0-2267 GCA_035275125.1 Actinomycetes bacterium
TGGCCGAGCGGACCGGGATCGAGCTCGGCCACGGCCTCCGGGAGCGGCTGGCCGCCTACCTGGACGGGGCGGCCAGGGCCCGGGACCAGACCCCGGCGCGCTTCGCGGCCGACCTGGCCGGCGACCCGGGCGCCTTCCAGGAGGTGCTGGACCAGGTCACCGTGCAGGAGACCGGGTTCTTCCGCCATCCCGACCAGTTCGCCGCTCTCGCCCGCGAGGTGCTGCCAGCTCTCGACGGCCCGGTGGTCGTCTGGAGCGCCGGCTGCGCCAACGGCCAGGAGGCCTACAGCCTGGCCATGGAGCTCGCCACCTCCGGGCTCCCCGACTGGCGGGTGGTGGCCACCGACATCTCGGCCACCGCGGTGGCCCGGGCCCGCGCCGGCCGCTACTCGCCGGCCGAGCTGGCCGGCCTCCCCGCGGCCCACCGCCACTGGCTGCGCCCGTCCGGGAACCTGTGGGAGGTCGACCCGGCCCTCCGCCACCGGGTCCGGGTGGAGCGGGCCAACCTGACCGACCAGTTCCCGGTGGGCCAGGGCCGCTGCCAGGTCGTGTTCTGCCGCAACGTGCTGATCTACCTTTCCAGGCCGGCGACCGAGTCGTTCCTCGACCGCCTGGCCGACTGGCTCGCCCCCGGCGGCCTGGTCTTCCTCGGCTACTCCGAGGCCGTCCTGGCCCCGACCCCCCGCCTCCGGGTCCAGCGCCTCGGCACCACCCACGCCCTCCGGGTCACCCCCACCGAGGGGTTCGGGAGGCCGGAGGGATCCGGGGTCGAGGGACCCGGGGGGCTGTGGACAACCGAACCCCGCCAACCCGGCGACCGGCTACGCTCCCCCACCGGGGGGGTCGCCAACGGACCACCGGGCTCGACGGCGTCCACCGGTCCGGTGACCGCCGCCGAGATGGCCGAGGCCGGCGAGGTCGCGGCTCGCGACGGGGACCACGCCGGGGCCGTCGTGGCCTTCCGCAAGGCGGTGTTCCTCGACCCCGATCACCCCGCGGCCTGGTTCCAGCTGGGCGTCGCCCTTGGGGCGGTCGAGGACCGGCGCGGGGCCAGGCGGGCGTACGCGGCCGCGCTGGCCGCGCTGGAACGGTGCGACCAGAGAGCGGTCACGGCCGGCCTGGACGGGTGGGCGGCGGACGAGCTGGCGGACGTGCTCCGGGCCAGGCTGGGGCGGCCATGACCACGGTGGTGTCGTTCCGCTCGGGGGGCCAGGACTGGGCCGTCGCCCTCGAACGGGTCCAGCGGGTCCTTGGGGCCAGGGGCCTGCTGCCCCTACCCGACCCCAGGCCGGGGGTGGCCGGCCTGCTGCACCGCGACGGCCACACCGTCACCGTGGTGTCGCCCCTCGGCGGCGGCCAGCCGGGCCAGGTGCTGGTCCTCGACGACGGCGCCACCAGCATCGGCCTGCTGGTCGACGAGGTCGTCGGCATCGAACGGGTCCACGAGGAGCCCGGCGCGCCCCCCGCCGGCCAGCGGTCGCCGCTGGTCGCGGGCGTGCTCCCAGGCGCCCGGCCGCTACTGCTGCTCGACGTCGGGGCCCTGACCGGATGGCTGGCCCCGCGGAGGGGTCCGGGGAACCCCGAGGGGGTGCCCCAGTGAGTGCTCCTGTGGTGCTGGTCGCCGAGGACTCGCTGGTCATCCGGGCCGTGCTGGTCGAGCAGCTCCAGTCCCGCGGCTACCGGGTGGTCGAGGCCGGCGACGGCGAGGAGGCCCTGGCCGCCTGCCACCGCGAGCAGCCGGACGTCGTGCTCCTCGACGTGGAGATGCCCCACCTGGACGGCCACGGCGTGCTGGCCCAGGTCAAGGCCGACCCCCGCCTTGCCGACATCCCGGTGGTGTTCGTGACCTCACGGGTGACCACCGAGGACGTGGTCGACGGGCTCCGCCTCGGCGCCCACGACTACCTGCGCAAGCCGTTCGAGCCGAGCGAGCTGCTGGCCCGGGTCCACGCCGCCGTGCGCAACAAGGCCCTCCAGGACGAGCTGCGGCTCCGCAACGCCGAGCTGGAGCTGGCCAGCCGCACCGACGCCCTGACCGGCCTGCGCAACCGGCGGCACCTGGAGGAACAGCTCCAGCGGCTGGCCGAGACCGGGGACCCGCTCTCGGTCCTGCTGTGCGACATCGACCGGTTCAAGCAGGTCAACGACACCCACGGTCACGCCGCCGGCGACCAGGTCCTGCGGGAGGTGGCGACCCGCCTCGGCGAGGTCGCCCGCCCCGGCGACGTGCCCGGCCGCTGGGGCGGCGAGGAGTTCCTCGTCCTGCT
>DATENJ010000292.1:0-10599 GCA_035275125.1 Actinomycetes bacterium
TCCCCAACCCCGGCCCGCGCGTCAAGGGCCAGCGAGACCCCGCCGGCGCGCAGGTGGAGCACCCCGGGCTGGCTCACCCCTTGGTCGAGCCCAGAGTGAGGCCGGCGACGAACTGCTTCTGGAGGACGAAGAAGACGATCAGCACCGGGATGGCGACCAGGATGGAGCCGGCCGAGAGCAGGTTGTAGTCGGTGAAGAACTGCCCTCGGAGGTTGTTGAGGGAGCTGGTGATGGGGAACTTGTCGCCCGACTGCATCAGCACCGTCGCCCAGAAGAACTCGTTGTAGATCCAGGTCACCTGGAGGGTGGCCAGGGCGGCCAGGGCGGGGCGGCACAGGGGCAGGGTGATGCGGAAGAACTGGACCGGCACACTGGCCCCGTCGACCCGGGCCGCCTCGTACATCTCGTGCGGCAGGGCCTTCATGTAGTTGCTGAGCACGAAGGTGCAGAAGCCGGTCTGGAACGCGACGTTGACCAGGATGAGGCCCCAGTAGCTGTCCAGCAGCTGGCCGGAGTCGCTCATCCAGAGCGGCAGCGGGATCGAGCGGTAGGCCCGGAACAGCGGGATCAGCAGGGCCTGCTGGGGCAGCAGGTTGGCCGCGGTGAACAGCCCGAGCAGGATCAGGTTGAACCGGAAGCTGTAGCGCGCCACCACGAAGGCGACGCAGGAGGCCAGGAACAGCGTCAGCAGGACCGCCGGCACGGTGATGATCAGCGAGTTGAGGAAGTGGCGGGTGAAGTCCCCCTGCTGCCAGGCGTGGACGTAGTTCTCGAAGGTGAACCCGCCGAGCGAGGCGTAGCCGTGGAGCGATGTGTAGTCGTAGTCCCGGAACGAGTTCAGCACCGCCCACAAGACCGGGAACAGCCAGGCCAGGGCGGTCAGGGTGACGAACACGTACAGCACCACCCGGCTCGCGGTGAGCCGCCGCCGCCCGGCCTTGGCCGTGGTCGCCCCGGTGGTCGGGGTCTGGGTCGCGGTGGCGCTGGTCATCGTCGCTCCCCTCGCATCACGGTCGACAGGAAGATGGCGATGAACACCAGCGAGATCACCAGCATGATGGTGGCCAGCGCTGAGCCGAAGCCGATCCGGCTGGCCTCGCCGACGACGTTGGAGGTGACCAGCGTCGAGATCAGCTCAAGGCCGTTGGTGCCCTTGTTGATGACCCAGACGATGTCGAAGGCCCGCAGCGACTCGATCACGGTGACCACGATCACGATGATGTTGATCGGGCGCATCACCGGCAGCACGACCGAGAAGAACGTCCGGGCCTGGCTGGCGCCGTCGACCGCCGCCGCCTCCCGCAGCGTCGGGTCGACGCCCTTCAGCCCGGCCAGGTACAGCAGCATGATGTAGCCGGCGTGCTTCCAGCCGGCGGCCAGCAGCACCGCCCACAGGTTCCACCGGGAGTCGCCGTACCAGTCGATCTGGGTGTGGAGCACGGCGTTGAGCAGCCCCTGGTCGCGCGAGTAGATGAGCTGCCAGATGAAGCCGATCAGGGCCAGGGACAGCACCACCGGCAGGAAGAACGCCGTCTGGTAGAAGCGGGTCCCGCGCAGCTCCCGGTCCAGCAGCACGGCCAGGAAGATGCCGAACAGCGTCGGCAGCACGAACAGGAAGACCAGCCAGACGAGGTTGTGCCGCAGCGCCGGGGCGAACGGCGGGTAGTTGGTGAAGACGTTCTTGTAGTTCTCGGTCCCGATCCACTGGATGGTGTCCAGGCCGCCCACGCCGCTCCACCTGGCGAACGACAGGATCACCGAGGCGATCGCGGGCAGCCACACCCACCCGAGGACCAGGACCGTTGGGACGATCACCATCACGGCCAGGAAGATCCGGTCGGTACCGGACACCCGGACGCGGCCGCCTGAGCGGCGGGACGGGGCCGCCGGCTCGGCGGGAGCCGCCGGGACGGTTGGCAGGTCGGACATCGGCGCCTCCTTCGATCGACGACCCCGCCAGCCCTCCTCAGGAGGTGAAGATCGACTTCTTCTGGCTCTCCAGGCTCTTGGTCAGCCCGTCGATGTCGTTGGGGTTCTTCAGGAACGTCTGGATACCGGGGAGCATCACCGTTGAGGCGAAGTCGGGCCGGGTGTCCCGGTCCAGGAACTGGGCGATGGACTCGGCCGAGCCGATGAACTCGACCGCCTTCTTCTGGAGGCCGGTGTAGGTGGAGGTGTCGGCCTCGCTGCTGGCCCCGATGACGGTCGGGTCGGCCTTGAGGGCGATGTCCTCGGCCTTGGCCGTGCCCAGGTACTTGAGCAGCTGCTTGGCCCCTTCCTCGTTCTTGGGGTCGGCCCGCATCATGAACCCGTCGATCGGGGCCTCGATCGCGCCCGTGCCGACCGCCGGGTCGATCTCGGGGAAGGCGAAGAAGTCGAGGTCGTCCTGCTCCTTGCCCTTGGGGAACTGCTGGCCGACGAACATGCCCAGCAGGTACATCCCCGACTCCTTCTTCAGCAGGGACTGGGCCGCCTCCTGCCACTCACGCCCGAGGGCATCCTCCTGGTGGTACGGCAGCAGGCCCTTCCAGGTGTCGAACACCTTCTTGACCTCGGGCGAGTCCCAGGCCTTCTGGCCGGCCATCAGGTCGACGTGGAACTGGTAGCCGTTGATGCGCAGGTTGAGCTGGTCGAAGGTGCCCATCGCGGGCCAGCCGTCCTTGTCGGCGAAGGCGATCGGGGTCAGGCCGTCCTTCTGCATCTGCTTGGACAGGGTGACCAGCTCGTCGAGGGTCTTGGGGGGCTCGTAGCCCTTCTCCTGCCAGACCGACTTGCGGTAGAAGAGCGCCCACGGGTAGGTGGTCAAGGGCACGAAGTACTGCTTGCCGTCGTCGCCGGTGGAGGCCTGCTTCAGGGCGTCGTTCATGCCCGAGAGGCCGCCGTAGACGTCGCTGATGTCGCCGGCCAGGCCCTGGGCGGCGAAGAACCGCATCCGGTAGCCGGCGAACCAGGTGAACACGTCGTCGGGGTTGCCCTGGAGGTAGTTGTTGATGTTCTCCTGGAACCCCTCGTGCTCGACGGTGTTGACCTTCACCGTCAGCCCCGAGGCGGCCAGCATGTCGGCGTAGGCCTTCTTGGGCACCGCGTCGGACTGGTTGGACCCGAAGGTCACCTCCTGGCTGGCGCTGCCACCGCCGCCGCCGTTGTCGTCCCCACCGCCGCAGGCCGCGAGCAGGCTGGAGAGCGACACGGCCGCTCCGGCGCCAAGGGTCCCCTTGAGGAAGCCGCGCCGGCTGAGGCCGGCCGCGGCCACCGACGGCGGGATGAGACGGGCGAGATACTCGGACTCCGACCGGGGACGGGGCATGGTCGCCTCCCTTACGTGGCGCTCGGGCGCCGTGGACGTGGACCGGAGGGCACTTGCGGTGGGTCGGTTCAGCCGGCGAGCTCCACCCGGCAGCCGGCTGCGGCGATCTCGGCCACCACCTCGGGGTCTGCGGTGGGGTCGGTGATCAGAAGGCTCACCTCCTCGATGTCGCACACCTTGGCCAGCTCGACCTCGCCGACCTTGGAGCCGTCGGCGACGATCACCCGGCGCCTGGCGGCCAGCAGCATGGCCCGCTTGACCTCGGCCTCGGGCAGGTTGACGTTGGTGATGCCGACCTCGGGGTCGACACCGTTGCAGCCGACGAAGGCCACCGAGGCCCGCAGGCGCTCCAGCAGGGTCGTGCCCAGCGGGTTGACCAGCGAGTGCTGGAGGGGGCGAAGGGTGCCGCCGGTGACGACCACGCTGATGCGCGGGGTCGCCCGTTCCAGCTCGAGGGCGATGTTGAGCCCGTTGGTGACCACGGTGACGTCGCGCAGGTCGGTCCGGAGGACCAGCGCCCGGGCGATGGCGGTGGTGGTCGTGCCGACGTCCAGGATCACCGTGTCGCCGGTGGTGATCATCCCGGCGGCGTGCACGCCGATGCTGGACTTCTGGAGGGGCGCCTCCCACTGCGACGATTCGAAGGGCTGCTCGCCCAGCAGCCCCGAGGGGGGCACGGCGCCGCCACGGACCCGGCGCACCCGCGCCCTGGCCTCCAGCGCCGTCAGGTCGGCCCGGACCGTGACCGCCGACACCCCGAACCGGTCGGCCAGGTCGCTGACCCGCGCGAACCCCTCGTCCCAGATGATCCCGGCCATGCGCGCCTGGCGCACCACCGCGAGCGGGTTCAGCTCGGAGACGCCGCCTTTGCCCGGCCGTTCGCCCATCTGTGCCCTCCTCTGGGCACATTGCGAACGCTTACCCGATGCATGTCAAGTCTTCGGTCTCTTCAGCTTTCGCAAGCGTTCGAAACCCCGGGGCGGGCGGCCGGTCAGGCCGGGCCTGGTGGGATGTTCTGGTTGCGGTGGAACAGGTTGTCCGGGTCCCAGCGGCGCTTGACCTCGACCAGCCGGTCCCAGGTGGGCCCCGGATAGGCCTCGCGGACCCGCGCCGGCCCCTCGTCGCTGAGGAAGTTGACGTAGGCGCCGGGGTCGCCCTGGCGCAGGACGGCGGCGAACTCGTCGGCCCAGGCGTCGTGGAGCTGACGGTCGGCGGCCCGCTCGTAGACGCAGCCGACCTGGGCCATCATGGGGCGGTGGCGGTGGGCGAAGGCGGTCGCCTCGACCGGGACCCGGGCCATGGCCCCGCCGAGGATGCGCAGCTGGGCGACGGCCATGGGGGCGGTCGAGGCCTCGAGGTGCTCGACCAGGGCCTCGGCGGCGGTGGCGTCGACGGTGTCGCAGAACAGCGAGCGGCCCGACTCCTCCACCACCTCCATCTCCTCGTCGCCGCCGCCCTGGAACAGGCCGGCGTACGGCATCGGCTGGACCATGTCGGCCAGCGGCTCGGCCAGGGCCCGGATCGGGGCCAGCGCCCGCTCGCCGGCCTCGGCGTCGCCGGCGTAGGCCAGCAGCGCCATGACGACCAGCTTGCCGTGGACGCTGGCCGGCAGGAACGGCATCGGCGGGGCGACCATGATGTTGGCGATCAGCGACAGCTCCTCGGGCGCGGCGGTGGCCGCGGCCACCAGCCCCTCGATCACCTCGGGGCTGCCCGGCAGCAGCAGCATGCCGCCGACGATCGACGGCAGCTCGTGCAGCCGGAACTTGAACCGGGTGGCCACCCCGAAGTTGCCCCCGCCGCCGCGGATGGCCCAGAACAGGTCGGGGTGGTGCTCGTCGTCCACCTCGAGGACCTGGCCGTCGGCGGTGACCAGCTCCGCCGCGAGCAGGTTGTCGATGGTCAGCCCGTGCTTGCGGACCAGGAACCCGACCCCGCCGCCCAGGGTGATCCCGCCGATCCCGACCGACCCGGTGTCCCCGAACCCGGTGACCAGCCCGTGCTCGCCGAGCTGGGCGGTGTAGGCGCCGGCGGTCAGGCCGGTCTGGGCCCAGGCCCTCCGGCCCTCCAGGTCGACCTCGAGGGCGTTCAGCTCGGCCAGGTCGAGCACGATCCCGCCGTCGCTGGCACTGTGGCCGGCCAGGCTGTGGCCGCCGCTGCGCACGGCCAGCTCGCTGCCGGATTCGGCGGCGAGGCTGACGACCCGGGCGACCTCCTGCGCGCTGGTGGGCCGCACAACGGCCGCCGGGCGGAGGTCCCATTTGCCGTAGAAGACCTTGCGGGCCTGGTCGTAGCCGGCGTCGCCGGGCCCGGTGACCCGGCCGTCGAAGCTGCTCCGGAGCTTGGCGATGGAATCCGACGTGGTGGACGAGGACACAGAACGCTCCCTTCAGCAATTGGCTCGCTGACGGACGCCCGACACGGTACCGGCCCCCCCCGACAGCGTGTCAGCCGGTGCCGGCCAGGAAGGCCAGCAGCTCGGCGGCCAGGGCGTCGGGGGCCTCCTCGGCCATGTGGTGCCCGGAGGGGAAGGGCCGGCCGCGCAGGTCGGCCGCCCATGGCCGCCACACGCCGAGGACGTCGCCGTACAGGTCGGGCAGGTCGTCGCCGGTGGCCCACAGCACCAGGGTCGGGCAGGCGACCCGCCGGCCGGCCCGGCGGTCGTCGTCGTCGTGGCGCCGGTCAGGGCCGAGACCGGCCCGGTAGTCCTCCATCATGGCCAGCACCGTCGCCGGGTCGTGGATGGCCCGGCGGTAGTCGGCGTAGGCCTCCTCCCCCATCTCCTCGGGCCCGGCCCCGTACCAGGCGTCGGGGTCGGCGTTGATGACCCGCTCGGCCCGCTTGGCCGTCTGCCCGTAGAAGAACCAGTGCCACCAGCTGGCCGCGAAGCGGGCGTCGCAGCGGGCCAGGGCCTCGCCGATGGGCACGGCGTCCAGCACGGCCAGGGCGGTCACCGCCGCCGGGTGGTCCAGCGCCGTCCGCAGGGCCACGTACGCGCCCCGGTCGTGCCCGACCACGGCGAACCGCTCGTGCCCGAGGGCCCGCAGCAGGGCCAGGCAGTCGGCGGCCATGGCCCGCTTGGCATAGGGCGCGTGGTCGGCGGTGGTGGCGGGCTTGGACGACTCGCCGTAGCCCCGCAGGTCGGGGCAGATCACGGTGTGCGACCGGGCCAGCAACGGCGCCACCCGGTGCCAGGTCGCATGCGTCCGCGGATGCCCGTGGAGCAGCAGCACCGGCGGCCCCTCCCCGCCGTGGCGCACCCGCAGCTCCGCCTCCCCGACGTCGACCCGTTCCAGCGTGAACCCGTCGAACATCGAGTCTCCTCTCAGCCGGCGCCGCAGACCGCCTCTGGAGCGATGCTATGTCCTAGGGTGTCGGGCGCCTCAGCCGCGGGTGAAGGCCAGCAGGAACTCGATCTCGCCGTGGTCCTCGGTGGTGACCGGGCCGAAGCTCGGGTTGGCGATGCCGTAGTCGGCGAAGGTCACCGGGATCGAGCCGCTCGCCTTGATGGTGTCGCCGCTGCGCTGGACGGTGAGCGCCACTGTCACCGCCCTGGTCGTGCCGTGCAGGGTCAGCTCGCCGACGGCGTTGGCCGTGACCGTCTCGCCGTCGGCCGGCAGCTCCCGGAGGGTGATCGGCTCGGTCAGCTCGAAGGTGGCGGTCGGGTAGGTGGCGGTCTCCATGATCCGGCCCTGGAAGGCGTTGTCGCGGCGGTCCTCGTCGCTGGCCACCTGGGTCAGGTCGACGGAGAAGGAGCCGTTGTCGACCTGGGTGCCGGAGACGGTCAGCTCGCCGGTGACCGCGCTGGTGCGCCCGACGGCTTCGACATGCTGGCCGAGCAGGACCTCCCCGACCCGGTAGCCCACCTGGGAGCCGTTGGCCACGGCCCAGGTGCCGTCCAGCGACCCGCCCGTGGCGGCGGCGCCGGCGCCGGTGGTCGCCGTGGCGACCTCGAGCCGTTCGGGGGCGTCGCCCTGGAGGTAGTTGATGTAGACGAACGGCCCGCCGACGGCCAGCACCAGGGCCAGGACCGCGCCGGCCAGCACCAGCCGCTTCCGGCTCCGGGTTGGGGTCCGTTGCTCGGTCCGGGTCTTCTCTGCCTGCTGCACCGCATCCTCCTCGCCACGCGAACGTCGATGTGGCGAGTGTGGGTGCCGAAGCTTGGAGTTTCCTGAATGGGCGCTGTGAGGTCAGTGGAGACAGAACTCGTTGCCCTCGGGGTCCTGCATGACCACCGCGTACTGGTCGACCCCGTCCTCGGACAGCACCCGGAAGACGGTCGCGCCGGCGGCGACCAGCCGGTCGGCCTCGGCGTCGATCCGCCGGCGGCGTTCCTCCAGCGGCACCGCGCGGCCGCCGGCGACGTCCAGGTCGAGATGGACCCGGTTCTTGACCACCTTGGGCTCGGGCACCGGCTGGAACCACATCCGCGGCCCGGCGCCGTCGGGGTCGACGATCGAGTCGTAGCTGTCGTCCTCGAACTCCTCCGGCGGGAAGCCGCGGCTGACGAAGTAGTCGCGCCAGCTGGCGAAGCCGTCGGGCGGCTCCTCGAGCCGGTAGCCGAGCGCCGTCGCCCAGAACCGGGCCAGCCGGGCCGGGTCGGCGCAGTCGATCGTCACCTGCATCCTGGTCGCCATGGCCGGAGTCTACCGGCCGCGACCGACAGCCGAGATAGGCTGGGCGCATGCGCGTCTTCCTGGTCGACGGCACCTACGAGCTGTTCCGCCACTACTACGGCGTGCCCCCGCACCGCACCGCCGAAGGGGCCGAGGTGGCGGCCACGCGGGGCGTCCTGTGGTCGATGCTGCGGCTGCTGGAGCAGGGCGCGACCCACCTCGGGGTGGCCACCGACCACGTGATCGAGTCGTTCCGCAACGGCCTGTGGCCCGGCTACAAGTCCTCGGCCGGGCTCGACCCGCGGCTCCTTGGCCAGTTCGGGCTGCTCGAGGTGGCCCTGGAGGCGATGGGCCTGGTCGTCTGGCCCATGGTCGAGGTCGAGGCCGACGACGCCCTGGCCAGCGCGGCCGCGGTGGCCGCCGACGACCCGACGGTCACCCAGGTGGTCATCTGCACCCCCGACAAGGACCTCGGCCAGTGCGTCAGCGACGGGCGGGTCGTGCAGCTGGACCGGCGCCGCCAGGTCGTCTACGACGAGGCCGGGGTGACGGCCAAGTTCGGGGTCGGCCCGGCCTCCATCCCCGACTACCTGGCCCTTGTCGGCGACTCGGCCGACGGCTACCCGGGCCTGCCCGGCTGGGGAGCCAAGTCGGCCGCGGCCGTGCTCGCCCACTACGGCACCATCGAGCGGATCCCCGACGCCCCCGGCGAGTGGGCGGTACCGGTCCGCAACCGGCCCGCCCTGGCCGCCACCCTTCGCGAGCTGCGCCCCCAGGCGATGCTGTTCAAGGACCTGGCCACCCTGCGGGTCGACCGCACCCTGCTCGACGACCCGGGCACCCTCCGCTGGACCGGCCCGACACCGATGTTCGCCGAGGTCTGCGCCCGCATCGACGCCGGCTCCCTGGCCACCCAGACCGACCGGGTCGCCAGCCGGCGCTGACCGGGCTCTCAGGCCCCCGCGGGGCCGAGCACGTGCCGCCGCAGCCAGGCGTTGGTGAACACCCCGCGCGGGTCGAGCCGCCCGGCCAGGGCGGCGAAGTCGGGCAGCCGCGGGTACCGGCTGGCCATGGTGGCCGCGTCGGCCAGGAACACCTTGCCCCAGTGGGGACGGGCCTCGAACTGGTCGAGGGCGGCCTCGACCTCGACCAGCACCGCCTCGACCGCGGCCCGGTCGGGCAGCCAGGTGAAGTGGACGGCCATCGTGTCCTGCCCGTGCTGGGGGCTCATCCAGAGCCGGTCGGCGGCGACGGTGCGCAGCTCCGACACCTGGAGCACGGGCCGGATGCGGTCGCCGAGGCCCAGCAGCGCCTGGAGAGTGGGGACGGCATGGCGGC
Source organism: Actinomycetes bacterium (assembly GCA_035275125.1). Lineage (GTDB taxonomy): Bacteria > Actinomycetota > CALGFH01 > CALGFH01 > CALGFH01 > CALGFH01. The sequence continues at coordinate 9,262 of DATENJ010000292.1, forward strand.
GGGGGACGTGGTACTCGGACTGGAGCTCCTCGCCGCTGCTGGGCGTGAAGCCCATGCGGAAGTGGGGCAGGCGGTCCGACCAGGGACCGGGCACGCCCAGCTGGGGGGTGCAGTTGACCGGGTCGATGCCGAGGATGGGGTGCCGGTCGGCCGTCGCCGGGACCGCGCCCAGCAGGTCGCCGCGGACCTGCTCGGGCTGCTCGGTGACCCGGCTCTTGACCCACACCTGGTCGACCGTCCCGGTCCAGCGGGTGAACAGGCTGACGCTGTAGCCGGCGCCGGTGATCTCGTCGAACCGTTCGAACAGGCTGGTCCAGGGGAGGTCCTGGAAGGTGCGCTGGCGGACCTGGTAGGCGGGCTCGACGTCAAGGGTCACCCGGGTCACGGCACCGAGCGCGCCCAGCCCGACGACCAGGCCGTCGAAGTCCGGGTCGCCCCGTGCGGCCGTCAGCACCTCGCCCGAGGCGGTGACCAGCTCCAGGCCGGCGACGGCGGTGGCCAGGTTGCCGTTGGCGTCCCCGGAGCCGTGGGTGGCGGTGGCCACCGCCCCCGCGACCGAGATGTGGGGCAGCGAGGCCAGGTTGGCCAGGGCCAGGCCCTCGGCCTTGAGCACCTCGGCCAGCTCCCCGTAGCGCAGGCCGGCGGCGAAGGACACCGTGCCCGCGGCGTGGTCGACGACCACGTCGGCCGGCAGCCCGTCAAGAGAGACCAGCGCGGCCGAGTCGGCGATGTCGTTGAACGAGTGCCGCGACCCGAGCACCCGCAACCGGTCGGCCCCCGCGACCAGCTCCCGCACCTGGTCCAGGGTCGCCGGCCGGTGCAGGGCGGCGGCCCGGTAGGTGTGGTTGCCGGCCCAGTTCCGCTCGTTCACGCTTGAACGGTAACGTATCCCCATGCAGAGCAGGCAGCAGCAGCCCCGACCGGCCGAGGCCGGGCCCGAGCAGTTCCGGCTGCTGGTCGATGCGGTCAAGGACTACGCGATCTTCCTACTCGACCCCGAGGGCCGGGTGGTGAGCTGGAACGCGGGTGCGGAGCGGATCAAGGGGTACACGGCCGACGAGATCCTCGGACAGCATTTCAGCCGGTTCTACGAGCCGGACGACGTTGCCGCCGGCCTCCCGGCCGAGCTGCTGGCCCGCGCCGCCGCCGACGGCCGCTACCAGGCCAGGGGCTGGCGGGTCCGCAAGGACGGCCGCCGCTTCTACGCCCAGGTGACGCTCACCGCCCTGTTCGACAGCGCCGGCGCCCTCAGCGGCTACGCCAAGATCACCCAGGACATGACCGACGAGCGGGAGGCCGAGCAGGCCCGCCGGGACCGCGAGTACCAGCTGGCCGAGG
>DATENJ010000293.1:0-2462 GCA_035275125.1 Actinomycetes bacterium
CCGCCCTATGCCGCCGGGGTCGGCCTGGTCGCCGGGCTTCTCGGCCGCCTGGCCCGCACCGCCCTTGCCCCGGGCGCGGTGGTCGTGGTCGAGGCGGCCGCCCGCGCCGAGGCCCCGCCATGGCCACCCGGCCTGCACCCCGACCCGCCCCGCCGCTACGGCGACACCGCCCTGCACCTCGCCACCTTCGAGCCGGTACCCTTGAGCTAGCGCCCGACCCCCACCCAGGAGATCCCGACCCGTGCGGACCGCCTGCTGCCCCGGCACCTACGACCCGGTCACCAACGGCCACCTCGACATCGTGGCCAGGGCCAGCAAGGCCTTCGACCGGGTGATCGTGGCCGTGCTGATCAACCCGGCCAAGCAGCCGCTGTTCACCCTCGAGGAGCGCCTGGCCATGCTCAAGGAGGCCACCGTTGGCATGCCAACGGTCGAGATCGACGCCTTCTCCGGGCTGCTGGTCGACTACGCCAGGCGCCGCGAGGTCACCGCCATCGTCAAGGGCCTGCGGGCCGTCTCCGACTTCGACTACGAGCTCCAGATGGCGCAGATGAACTACCGCCTGGCCGGGGTCGACACCATGTTCATGACCACCAACCCGACCTGGTCGTACCTGAGCTCCAGCCTGGTCAAGGACGTCGCCCGCCACGGCGGCGACGTCACCGGCCTGGTGCCCGACTTCGTGGTGACCAGGCTGCGCGAACGCACCGCCCAGCACCCCGCCTGACCCGCGCCGCCCGTCCGGTTTCTGCTACCCTCATACGCTGCGGTGGCTCCCCACCGTCCGCTTTGTGTGCCCGACACACACCCCGCGCGGCACCTCTTGAGAATCGCCTTTCGTATGAGCAACCACGTCACACAACCGGCACTCGTGGTCGACGTCCGCGAGCTGCTCCAGAAGCCCGGAGCGCACAAGCATGTGGTGGTGCGCGCGCCCCTTGACGACCTGGCGACCCCGGTCGCCTCGGTCCCGCCCGACCGGCCGGTCACGGTCGACGCCGAGATCGAGAGCGTGGTCGAGGGCCTGCTGGTCACCGGCACGGTCCGCGCCACCGCGGTGGTCCGCTGCGTCCGCTGCCTGCGCGACTTCGACCAGGAGCTGGAGGTCGAGGTGCGCGAGCTGTTCGCCCTCGAGCCGGGCGCCGACGAGGACGAGGGCTACGCCGTGCTGCCCGGCGACCGGCTCCCGCTCGACACCATGGCCAGGGACGCGCTGGTGCTCGGCTTCCCGGCCTTCCCGCTGCACAGCCCCGACTGCGCCGGGCTCTGCCCGACCTGCGGCGCCGACCGCAACACCCTCGACTGCGGCCACGCCGGCCCCGAGACCATCGACCCCCGCTGGGCCGGCCTGGCCGACCTGCGCACGATCGTTCAGGAGGAAGACGATGCCCGTCCCCAAGCGTAAGACCCCGCGGGCCAAGACCCGGCACCGCCGGTCGCACTGGAAGTCGGCCGCCCCGACCTATGCGTCCTGCCCCCAGTGCCGGCAGGCCAAGCTGCCGCACACCGTCTGCCAGAACTGCGGGTACTACGGTGGGCGTCAGGTCGTTGAGGTCGAGTAAGCGCCAGCCGATCGAGAAGGCCCTCGGCATCCGCTTCGGCGGCGAGGAGCTGTACGTCTGGGCCTTCACCCATCGCTCGTTCGCGTACGAGAACGGCGGCCTGCCCACCAACGAGCGCCTGGAGTTCCTCGGCGACGCCGTCCTCGGCCTGGTCGTCACCGACATCATCTACCGCGCCTTCCCCGACCTGCCCGAGGGCCACCTGGCCAAGCTGCGGGCGGCCACGGTGAACATGAACGTGCTCGCCGAGGTGGCCCGCGAGCTGGGCGTCGGCGACGCGGTCCGCCTGGGCCGGGGCGAGGAGCTGTCGGGCGGGCGGGACAAGTCCTCCATCCTGGCCGACACCCTCGAGGCGGTGCTCGGGGCCATCTACCTGGACAAGGGCCTGTCGCGAGCCGCCGCCCTCGTGCGCCGGCTGTTCGAGCACCGGGTGATGGAGGCGGCCGGGCGGGGGGCCGCCCTCGACTACAAGACCTCACTCCAGGAGCTGGCCGCCTCGAGCCTCGGCGGGATGCCCTCCTACGCCATCGAGGAGGAAGGCCCCGACCACGCCAAGCGCTTCACCGCCACCGTCTCGGTCGCCGGCACCTCCTACGGCAGCGGCAAGGGCCGCTCCAAGAAGGAGGCCGAGCAGCAGGCGGCCCGGGAGGCGTTCGAGTCCCTGGCCGCCGACCGCATGGTCACCGGCAGCGGCGACGCCGGCCAGGTGGAGGTCGTGCCGGTCGACCGGGCCGACCCGGGGTCCCCCGGTCCGCCGACGGGCGAGTAGTGCCAGAGCTTCCCGAGCTCGACGTCCTGGCCGAGAACCTGGCGGCCCGGCTGGCCGGGGCCAGGGTGGCCGCGGTCCGGGTGGTCTCGGTGGCCGCCCTCAAGACCTTCGACCCGCCGATCGACTCCCTG
>DATENJ010000294.1:0-3574 GCA_035275125.1 Actinomycetes bacterium
CGACGAGGTCGAGGACGAGGCCACCGACGTCGCAGCCGAGGCGGACGAGGAGCCCCCGACCGGCGAGGCCGACACCGCCGTCGACGCCGGGGTCGCCGAGTCCGGCGTCGACGAGTCCGAGCCAGCCTCCGCCCAGGCCGACGACGACACCGCCGAGACCGCCGACGACGAGGACCAGGACCGCAAGTAGGTCCCATGGGCGCCGACCACCGAGCCGACCGGCCGGCGCCCGGCCAGCGGCGGTTGCGGCTGGTTGTCGCCTACGACGGGGAGCCGTTCTCGGGGTTTGCGCGCCAGCGCGACCAGCGGACGGTGCAGGGTGAGCTGGAGACCGCGCTGGAGCGGGTGGCCGAGCAGCCGGTGGTGACGGTGGGGGCGGGGCGGACCGATGCCGGGGTGCATGCCCGGGGGCAGGTCGTGCATGCGGACGTGCCGGCGGGGCTCGATCCCGAAGCGGTGCGGCGGGCGCTGAACGGGGGCCTTGGGCCGGCGATCGTGGTTCGTGAGGTCGGCTGGGCGCCGCCGGGGTTCGACGCCCGGCATTCGGCTCGGCGGCGGACCTATGTGTACCGGGTCGACGACTCTGGTGCGCCCGACCCGCTGGTCCGCGGGGTCGTGCTCGCCTGGCCGCGGGCGCTCGACCTGGCCCGGATGCGCGAGGCGGCCGCGCCGCTCGTCGGGGAGCACGACTTCGCCGCCTTCTGCCGTCGACGGGCGGGGGCGACGACCACGCGGCGGCTCCGCTCGCTCGGGGTCCGCCGGGTTCGCGGGCTGGTCGAGGTCCGGCTGGTCGCCGACGCCTTCTGCTGGCAGATGGTCCGCGGCATCGTCGGCCATCTGCTGCTGGTCGGCGACGGCCGGCGCGACCCGGCGAGCACGGTCGCCGTGCTGGCCGCGGCCGACCGCTCGCGGGCCGGCAACATCGCCCCGGCGCACGGCCTGGTCCTCGAGTCGGTCGCCTACCCGCGGGGGGTCTGGGGGGCTCAAGAAGCGGAAGGCGTAGCCCCCCAGTCTCAAAGTCTCCGGCAGTAGCAGCGCAGGTTGCGCTCGTCGTAGCAGGAGATGTCGATGTCGGTGAACCCGCTGGCCGCCAGGACCTGGCCGAGCCAGGCGTCGTCGAACATGGCGTGGTGGGCGTTCCAGATCCAGCGGGGCACGCCGCGTTCGTCGGTGCCCTTGTGGGCCGGCCGGTCCATGTGCCCGCCCAGCAGCCAGTAGTTCGCCTCAAGGGTCGTGTAGTTGCCCTTGACCCACTGGGTCACGATGTAGCGGGCGTCCGGGACCCCGATGTCGACCCTTGCCCCCGGCGCCAGCACCCTGGCCCACTCGCGCAGGGTCGGCTCGACCAGCTGGAAGCTCTGGTGCTCGAGCACGTGGTTGGCCCGCAGGGCGCTGAGGCTCTGGTCGGCGAACGGCAGCCGGTCCAGGTGGCACACGACCTGGATCCCGGGGAGGGGCAGCACGTCGGTGTGCACCTCGTAGTCGTGGCTCGGCCGTTCCCCGGCCCCGATCTCGACCCGCACCAGCCCTCCTCGCCTGCTCGCCTCCCTTGCCCGGTTGTTGCCACCGCCCGGGCCACCGGTAAACCTCGACCGGCCCATGTAGGGTGCCACCGAGATGCCCACCGCCTGTGTCGCCCACGTCGGGTCGTCGGCCTGGGAGCGCCTCCCCGAGGCGCTCGGGCTGCTGCGCGTCCGGTTCGGGCGGGTGCCGGTGTACCCGGCCGCCGACCCCGGCGACGCCGAGACCCTGGCCGCCGAGCTCGCTCCCGAGGTCGACGTGCTGGTGGTGTTCGGCGGCGACGGCACCGTCCACGAGGTCGCCAACGGCCTGCCCCTCGGGGGCGAAGGGCCGCTGGTCGCCCTGCTGCCCGCCGGGACCGGCAACGACCTGGCCCGGGCCATCGGCATGCCGCCCGACCCGGTGGCCGCGGCCACCGAGCTGGACGGGGCTCGCCCCCGTGCCCTCGACCTGCTCGACTGCGGTCCCCGGCGGGCCGCCAACGGCATCAACGCCGGGTTCGCGGCCGCCGCCACCGACGCACTGTCGCGCCGGGTCAAGAAGGCCCTGGGCCCGGCGGCCTATGTGGCCGGCGGGATCCGCGCCGGCATCAACCCGCCGACCTGGCCGGCCCGGGTCGAGGTCGACGGCCGCGTTGTCGAGGGCGAGGCCCTGGCCGTGGTGGTGGGCAACGGCGGGTCCTTCGGCGGCGGGCGCTGGCTGCTCCCGGAGGCCGACGTCGGGGACGGCCTGCTCGACGTGCTGGTCGTCCCCGCCCCCGTGTCCAAGGCCCGGCTGGCCCGCCACCTGGCCATGGACCGGCGCCTCCCCGGCGACCTGCCCCGCCTGCGCGGCTCCTCGGCCACCGTCGTGACCGACATGCCCTGCCGCCTGGACGGCGAGCCGGCCCCGACCCCCGGGTCGGTCGCCGTCCTGCCAGGCGCCTGGCGGGTGCTCGCCCCGGTCTGAGGCCGAAGTTGACCAAACGGCCTGGTCACCGCTAGCCTTGACAGTCGGTTCACTCGACGCTGCGGCAGGCAGGAGATGCCCGGCGCCACAATTTCCGAATCGTAACGGAGTTGCCCGCATGCCTTCGCCAGCAAGCCGAACGTTCTCGCCGCGAGCGCGGGACCTGACCCGCGACTGGTACGTCGTCGACGCCGACGGCCAGGTCCTCGGCCGGCTGGCCGCCCAGGTGGCCCGCGTCCTGCGCGGCAAGCACAAGCCGATCTACGCCCCCCATGTCGACACCGGCGACCACGTGATCATCATCAACGCGGCCAAGGTCCGGCTGACCGGGCGCAAGCTCGAGCAGAAGGTCGCCTACCGCCACTCCGGCTACCCTGGCGGCCTCAAGGAAACCCCGTACACCGTGCTGCTCGCCGAGCGGCCCTCCCGCGCGGTCGAGAAGGCCATCCGCGGGATGCTGCCCCGCACACGGCTCGGGCGGCAGATGCTCTCCAAGCTCAAGGTCTATGACGGCCCGACTCACCCGCACGCCGCGCAGATGCCGGTGCCGCTGGACGTGACGGCGACCGTCAAGCAGGAAGGATAGGAGGACACCTCGTTGGCTGCTCCAGCACAGCTGGCCCGGGGCACCGGCCGCCGCAAGGAGGCCGTGGTCCGGGTACGGCTGATCGAGGGGACGGGCACGTTCAAGCTCAACGGCCGTCCGCTCGAGGACTACTTCCCCAACCCGGCCCACCGCCGGCTCGTCACCGAGCCGCTGCGGGTCACCGACACCCTCGAGCGCTACGACGTGCTCGCCAACCTCGACGGTGGCGGGGTCTCCGGCCAGGCCGGCGCCCTGCGCCACGCCATCTCCCGGGCCCTGGTCGACCTCGACGTCGAGCTGCGGCCCGAGCTGAAGAAGCGTGGCTTCCTGACCCGGGACGCCCGTGAGGTGGAGCGCAAGAAGTACGGGCTGAAGAAGGCCCGTAAGGCGCCCCAGTACTCCAAGCGCTGACCGCCCACCGGAGCCTGCCGGTGGGAACGTTGTTCGGGACTGACGGGGTTCGTGGTCTGGCCAACGCCGACCTCACCCCCGAGCTTGCCCTCGCCCTCGGCCGGGCCG
>DATENJ010000295.1:0-2796 GCA_035275125.1 Actinomycetes bacterium
CTGCGTGTCCGCCTGGCCGCCGAGCGGGAACTGATCCCCGACGGTGGGTGGGCGTTCGTGTGGGTTACCGAGTTCCCCATGTTCGAGTGGGACGAGCAGGCCGGCCGCTGGGACCCGGCCCACCACCCGTTCACCGCCCCAGCCCCCAAGTGGGCCGACACCTTCATGGACGCCCCATCGGAGGCCACCGCCCGCGCCTACGACCTGGTCCTGAACGGCTACGAACTGGGGTCGGGCAGCATCCGTATCCACCGCGCCGACGTCCAGCGCCGCGTCTTCGACGCCCTCGGCATCGGCCCCCAGGAGGCCGAGGACCGCTTCGGCTTCTTCCTCAAGGGCCTCGCCTACGGCGCCCCACCGCACGGCGGCTTCGCCTTCGGCCTCGACCGCCTCTACATGCTGCTCGCCGGCACCCCCTCGATCCGCGACGTCATCACCTTCCCCAAGTCCCAGTCCGGCGCCGACCCCCTCACCGGTGCCCCCACCCCCATCCCCTCCGACCAGCTCGCCGAGGTCCGCCTCCGTGCCCTTGACCCCCCCGGCAAGCCAGCGGATCGAGGCTGACGACCGGGTTGTCGGGAGCGGTTGCCGGTGTGAGGTGGCGGTGGTTCAATGCGGTTCTCGGCAGCGCCCGACGTTGTTGGTGGCCGGCTTTCGTTTGCGCCAACACTTCGACGTAGGGGACCGTACTTTCGGTCGCGGAAGGCACCCGGCTTCGGCTGCGGGTACCGGAAACGGCTGGGGCGGACCCCACCTGTTCCCTCGAGAGCAGGTGCAAACGTCGACCGGTCACGGCACCGTGGAGCGCTGCCGCAACGCGTTCTGGCCAGGTGGCGCGAGCGGCTACGATGGCCGGGTTATGGACCTGTTCTCGGAGCGGGCCGAGCGGCTCGCCGACCAGGACGCGCCGCTGGCCGCGCGGATGCGCCCACGGACCCTTGAGGAGTTCGTCGGGCAGGGGCACGTGCTCGGGCCCCAGAGCGCGCTGCGGTCGCTGATCGAGGCCGACGAGCTGCGGTCGGTGATCCTGTGGGGGCCGGCCGGGACGGGCAAGACCTCCCTGGCCCACATCATCGCCCAGGCCACCCGGTCCCATTTCGAGGAGCTGTCGGCGACCAGCGCCGGGGTCAAGGACGTGCGGGCGCTGCTGGCCGCGGCCCGCGAGCGGCTCGGCGCCGTGGGGCGCCGGAGCATCCTGTTCATCGACGAGATCCACCGCTTCAACAAGGGCCAGCAGGACGCCCTGCTGCCAGGGGTCGAGGACCGCACGGTGGTGCTGGTCGGGGCGACCACCGAGAACCCGTTCTTCACCGTGAACGCGCCCCTGATGAGCCGCTCGCTGCTGTTCCGGCTGGAGCCGCTGGGCGCCGGCGACCTCGAGCTGATCATCACCCGGGCCCTGACCGACACCGAGCGGGGCCTCGGCGGCCGGGGCCTGACCCTTGACGACGACGCCCTGGCCCACCTGGTCGACCGGGCCGACGGCGACGCCCGGCACGCCCTCAACGCCCTCGAGGCGGCCGCCCTGGTCGTCACGGCGAAGCCGGCGGAGCGCCGGGCGACCCGGATCACCCTTGCCGACATCGAGGACGCCCTGCAGCGCCCGCGGGTCACCTACGACCGGGCCGGCGACCAGCACTACGACGTGGCCAGCGCCTTCATCAAGTCGATCCGCGGCTCGGACCCCGACGCCGCCCTCCACTACCTGGCCCGGATGCTGGCCGCCGGCGAGGACCCCCGGTTCGTGGCCCGCCGCCTGGTCATCTCGGCCTCCGAGGACGTCGGCCTGGCCGACCCGCAGGCCCTGCCCATCGCGGTCGCGGCCTTCCAGGCGCTCGAGTTCGTCGGGCTGCCCGAGGCCCGCCTCAACCTGGCCGAGGCGGTCGTCTACCTGGCCCTGGCCCCCAAGTCCAACAGCGCGTACGCGGCCCTTGGGGCGGCGTCCCGGGAGCTGGAGGAGGCCCGGCGCGGCCGGGTCCCCAGCCACCTCCAGTCGGCCTCCTACGCCGGCGAGAGGAAGCTCGGCATCGGGGTCGGCTACGTCTACCCCCACGACCAGCCCGGCCACTGGGTCGCCCAGCGCTACCTGCCCGAGGGCCTCCGCGGCGGCTACTACCAGCCCAGCGACCAGGGTCGCGAGGCGGCCATGGCCGAGGCCTGGCGCCGCCGCCGCGGCCAGCCCCCAGCGGAAAAGGAGGGCGAGTGAGCGCCGCCGCGACCGACGGCGGGCCGGGGACGGCCAGGCGCATGTGGCGGGCCCTCGAGAGCCTCCACATGACCGTCTACTTCAACCCCGAGCCCCGCGACGCCTACCGCCAGGCCGGGCTGCGCGGCGGCTGGATGGGCTACTTCGCCTCCCGCGCCGCCGCCATGGGCCCGGTCCCGGCCGAGGTGGTGATGGCCACCTTCTACAACTTCCACCCCCGCATGGTCCGCCGGGCCATCCCGGATGCCTGGGGGTTCGCGCCCCCGGCCAAGGTGCTCGAGGCCCGGTTCGCGGGCGCCGACGCAACCCTCCGCCGTCTGCTGGGGACCTGGGCCGGCTCCCCGGAGGCGGCCGAGGCCGCCACCCTCACCCGCCGGGCCATGGAGGACCAGGATCCCTCCGGCCGCCCCCTGTTCGCCGCCCACGCCGCCCTCGGCTGGCCCGAGGAGCCCCACCTGGCCCTGTGGCACGGCGCCACCCTGTACCGCGAGTTCCGTGGCGACGGCCACGTCGCCGCCCTGCTCAGCGACGGCGTCGGCGGCTGCGAGGCCCACGTCCTGGCCGCTGGCGCCGGCCAGCTCCCCGGGGCG
>DATENJ010000296.1:0-18045 GCA_035275125.1 Actinomycetes bacterium
GTCGAAGAATGTCTACAGCTCGCCTCCTGAACGCCACGCCCGTCGGTGGCCCCCAGGCCACGGTACGCTGGGGCGAGGATGGATCCCCGAGCGGCGGCACGCAGGTGGGCAACCACCTGGACAACCGCCTGGCAGACCCACGACGTCGAGGCGGTCGTCGCCTTGTACGCCGAGGACTGTGTGCACCGCTCCACCCCGTTCCGTCCGCCCCACCGCGGACGCCAGGCTGTCCGCGAGTACGTCTCCCAGGCCTTCGCCGATGAGCAACGGATCGACGAGGTGCGATTCACCACCCCGGTGGTTCAGGGCGACCGGGCCTGCGTGGAGTACTGGGCCTTGTTCCTGGATCAGGATGGCACCGCGATGACCCTGGCCGGCTGCGCCATGGCCCGGTTCGATGGCGATGGCCGGATCACCGAGGCCCGCGACTACTGGCACCTCGAGGAGGGCCACCGGCCGCCCCCGCAGTGAGCCACAGCCAGCCGGGGCGGTCAGCTGCCGACGAGGTCAAGCATCCCGGTCGCTGCGGAGGCGGGCGACCCGCCTGGCCTCCTCGTAGACCGGTTCGGGGTCGCGGTCGGCCGGGGCGGAGTGGGTCCGGGCACGCCGCTCACCCGGGTGCGCTGTCGAGCCCGGGGCCGGATCGGCCGGCATGGTGCCGACACCGGGATGCCGCAGTAACTGGGTGCGGCGCGCCACTTCTTTCCGCAGGTCGTCGTTCTCGCGCTCGAGCTCGGCCACGTCGGCGGTCAGGTCGCGTTCGGCCGTGCGCAGCTCTCGTCGGCGGACACGACGGGACCGCCGCAGGCTCACCGATCCGACCGCCAGGACGCCGACGATGAACCCGACCGCGGCGACCACGGCCAACAGCTGGCCGTGGCTGTAGCCGGTGAACGTGCGGTCCAGGACGGTGACGCTGCCGGCGGCGGTGTTCTCAAGGACAAGGTCGCCCACCAGGACGCCACCGGCGATTGCCAGCAGGAAGAGCAGTACGGCCATGACTACCTCCGGCTCGGTCCACGGATGAAGTCGGGTGTGGTGAGGAATGCTGTTGGCCTGGGGGGAGACCAACGTGTGACCAACCGCTACCACGAATAGGCGGATGGCGGCAACTTCCCCTGAATACCGCGAAGCCGGACAGCCCTACCGGCCGAACCCCGCGACCTAGGGGGCCGTGGGTGGGTCGGGGTGGAACACCTGGCGTTCGTAGGCGTCGGCGGCCCGGAGGATGGTGGCCTCGTCGGCGTGGCGGCCGACCAGCATCATGCCGATGGGCAGCCCCTGCGACATCGCGCAGGGGACGTTCATGGCGGGGTGGCCGGTGACGTCGAAGGGGGCCGTGTTCGGGATCATCTCAAGGGCCCTGGCCACGTACAGCTCCATCGGGCAGCCGGGCTCCGGGAGCTCGGTCGCCTTCAGCGGCAGGGTCGGCATGACCAGCAGGTCGTGGCCGGCCAGGACCTCGTCGTAGGCGGCGGTGGCGGCGCGGGCCAGGTTCTGGGCCTTGGCGTAGTAGCGGCCGCGGTGGGTCTCGGCCATCCATTGGCCGGCGAGCACCGTCAGCTTGACCGTCTCCGACAGCCGGTCGCCCTTGACCCGGCGCCCCTCGCCGAACGCGTCGACCAGGCCGGTCGCGTAGTGCCCCTTGGCCCCGTGGGCCATGCTCTCGCCGGCGACCATGATCGCGGTCGCCCCTTCGACCGCGATCGCGTTCCAGACCGCCATCGCGTCCCGGTGCCAGGGGATCGAGACCTCCTCGACCTTGGCCCCGAGCCGCTCGAGGGCGCGGGCCGCCTCCCGGACCGCCTCGTCGACGTCGGCCTCGGACAGCCCGGCGATGGCGAACCCCTCCCGGACCACGGCCAGCCGCAACCCGGCGACGTCGCCGGTGAGCGCCCCCAGGTAGTCGCCTGGCTGGAGCCCGGCATGCTGACGAGGGTCGAGCCCGTCCGGGCCGGCCAGCACCGACAGCAGCAGGGCCACGTCCCTGGTGGTGGCGGCCATCGGGCCGAGGTGGTCGAGGGAGGCCTCGATCGGGAACGCGCCCGTGTAGGGGACCAGTCCCCAGGTCGGCTTCAGGCCGTAGATGCCCGACCAGCAGCTCGGGATCCGCACCGACCCCCCCTGGTCGCCGCCGATGGCCAGGTCGACCTCACCGGCGGCGACCAGGGCGGCCGACCCGGTGGAGGAGCCGCCGGTGGAGCGGGTCGGGTCGTAGGGGTTGCGGACCGGGCCGCTGTCGGCGGTGTGGCTGCCGCCCGAGAAGCACAGGCTCTCGCACACGGACTTGCCGAGAATGGTGCCGCCGGCGTTAAGGACCCGCTCGACCACGGTGGCGTCCTCGTCGGGCACGTAGCCGTCCAGCAGCGCCGTCCCGTTGTGCATGGGCACCCCGGCGACGGCGACGTTGTCCTTGATGGCCACGGTTCGGCCGGCCAGCGGCCCGTCGCCGGCGCCCTCGATCCGGACCCGCCAGGCCCAGGCCCCGAGCGGGTTCTCCTCGGGCCGGGGGGCGGCGCCGCCGTCGCGCGGGTACCGCGGTTGGCGCCTCGGCTCCTCCAGCTCGTCGAGCCGGTCATAGGGAGCAAGGAACCCCTCGACCAGCGCCTCGTAGGCCGGCATGCCCTCCTCGGAGATGGCGAAGTGGAACTGGCGGGCGATCGCGGCGAGGTCGTCGGGTCCAGGACGCTGCACGGCCATGGCTACCCCCAGGAGACGGCTACTGCCGTCTGCCTACCCGTCTACGCGCCCGGTGTCAACGCCTACCTCGCCGCTGCTGTGAGGAGGCGGTGCCGCGCGCTAGGCTCTCGGTCAGGATGCTCCCCTGGACCGGGAGGCCCACCATGCGCGATCTGCCGCCGAACATGACCGACTACCTGGCGACCCGGGCGTCGTTCCGGCTGGACGTCCCAGAGCGCTACAACTACGCCCGGGACGTGCTCGACGCCTGGGCGGAGCGGGAGCCCGGCAAGCTCGCCCTGCTGGCGGTCGGCCCCGACGGCGGGGACGCCCGCCGCTTCAGCTTCGCCGACCTCGCCAGCTCCTCCGACCGGGCGGCCCGGTTCCTGGCCGGCCAGGGGGTCGGCAAGGGCGACCGGGTGTTCGTGATGCTGCCTCGCGTGCCCGACTGGTACGACGTGGTCCTTGGCTGCATCAAGCTGGGCGCCATCCCGATGCCGGCCACCACCCTGCTCACTCCCCGCGACATCGCCTACCGGGTGAACAGCGCCGAGGCCAGCGTGGTCGTGGTCGACGCCGAGACCACCACCAAGGTCGACCAGGTCGCCGCCGACTGCCCCAGTCTCCGGAGCCGGGTCTTCCTGGCCGGCGGGGGCGACGGCGGCATCCCCGACGAGGCGTCGGAGGGGGCCGGCGGCTGGCTCTCGTGGGCCGACGGCCTGGCCGCCGCCGGCGAGGGGCCGCCGGAGGCGGAGCCGACCAGGGCGGACGACCCGATGCTGCTGTACTTCACGTCGGGCACGGTCGCCTACCCCAAGATGGTGCTGCACACCCAGGCCTCGCTGGGGATCGGCCACCAGCTCACGGCCCGCTTCTGGCAGGACCTCAAGCCGACCGACCTGCACTGGACGGTCAGCGACTTTGGCTGGGCCAAGGCGGCCTGGGGCAAGCTGTTCGGCCAGTGGGCGCTCGGCGCGGCCAACTTCCTCTGGGACGTGCGCGGCAAGCCCGACTTCGACCTCATGCTGCGGCTGATCGGCGAGCACGGGATCACCACCTTCTGCGCCCCACCGACCGTCTACCGGGCGCTGGTCCTGCTCGACCTGGCCAGCTACGACTGGTCGCGGCTGCGCCACTGCGTCTCGGCCGGCGAGCCGCTCAACCCCGAGGTGATCAAGGTGTGGCGCGACGCCACCGAGCTCACCGTCTACGACGGCTACGGCCAGACCGAGACCGTCAACCTGGTGGCCAACTTCCGATGCCTGGAGGTGCGCCCCGGCTCGATGGGCAAGCCGGTCCCCGGCTTCGACGTGGTCGTGATCGACGACGACGGCCGGGTCCTCGGCCCCGGCGAGGAAGGCCACGTGGCGGTCCGGGTCAGGCCCGAGCGGCCGGTGGGGATGTTCACCGGCTACTGGCGGGACCCGGAGGCGACCGCGGCCGCCTTCCGCGGCGACTTCTACGACACCGGCGACCGCGCCTACGTGGACGAGGACGGCTATTTCTGGTTCGTCGCCCGCGACGACGACGTGATCACCTCAGCCGCCTACCGGATCGGCCCCTTCGAGGTCGAGTCCGCCCTGGTCGAGCACCCGGCGGTGGCCGAGGCGGCGGTGATCGGCAAGCCCGACCGGCAACGCGGCCAGATCGTCAAGGCCTACGTCGTCCTCGCCCCCGGCCACCAGGGCTCCGACACCCTGGTCGGCGAGCTCCAGGAGCACTGCCGGACCGTCACCGCCCCCTACAAGTACCCACGCGAGGTCGAGTTCACCGCCGAGCTGCCCAAGACCATCTCCGGCAAGATCCGCCGGGTCGAGCTCCGCGAGCGAGAGCTGCACCGAAGCGGATGAAACCCGCCGGAACCGGGCCCGCAGGCTCGGCAGATGGTCAAGTGGCCGCGGTCGGCTGCCGATCTGCGCACTATGAGCAAGGAGCGCGGCCAGCAGCATCCGACCCGGCGGGGGGTCGCGATCGTGCTGTTGGCACTGCTGGCACCTCAGGGCACGTTGTTGCTGCTTCGGACCGAGCCGAGGCTGGACGTTCTGCTTCGGTCGGCGGATCTCCATCTGGCGGTGGTCAGCGCCATCTCGGCCTGCGCGCTGGCGGTGGCCGTGGCCGCCGCGGTGGCGGCCGGGCGCAGCCGTGACGGGAGCCTGGTCCTGCTCGCCCTCGGCTGCCTGGCCGTTGGCTTCCTCATGCTCGGCCACGGCCTGACCACCCCCGGCATCTGGGGACGGCCGCTGAATCTGTGGGTCGGACGGCTGCCGGTCCTGGCCATCGCGGGCTTCGCGGCCAGCCTGTGCGCGGCCGCCTGGCCGCAACGCTGGCCGGCGGTGTGGGCCGGCCGCTGGCCGCGTGCGAGCTTGGCCGCGGGTGCGGCAGTGCTCGGCCTGGTTCCGGGTGCGGCGGTGGTGTGGCCGGCGGCCGGTGGCGGCCTGCGGCCGCTGCCTGGGGAGGCCTCGGTCCGACTCGGCCTGATGGCGGCTTCGGCGGTGGTGCTGGTCGTCCTTGGCCTGGTGCACTGGTGGCGCTGGCGGCTCGGGTTCGACCGTATTCAGCTGGCCCTGGTGGTGGCGTGCCTGCTCGGGGCGGGGGCGCTGCTGTCACTCCAGATCGGCACGCTGTGGCGTCTGTCCTGGTGGGACTATCACGTCTTCCTGCTCACCGGCTTCGCCGCGGCCATTTACGCGGTCATGACCGGCTACCGGCGCACTCGCACCATGCACGAGGTGCTGGACGGGGTGTTCGCCGCCGACGCGATGGCCCACATCAGCCGCGGCTACTCCGAGACCCTGCGGGCGCTGATCGGCGCGGTGGAGGCCCGCGACGCCTACACCCACGGCCATTCGGCCCGGGTGGCCGAGCTCGCGGTCCACCTCGGTCAGCGCCTTGGCCTGGGTCCGGCCGCCCTGCGGACCCTGGCCGAGGGCGCCTACCTGCACGATGTCGGCAAGGTCGGGATCCCGGACCATGTGCTGAACAAGCCCGGCGCGCTCACCGACGAGGAGCGGGCCTGGATCCAGCAGCACCCGGTGGTCGGCTCCGACATCGTCGGGCGGGCCCCCTCGCTCCGCGACGCCCTTTCGGTCATCCGCCAGCACCACGAGCGCTTCGACGGCAACGGCTATCCCGACGGCCTCGCCGGGGAGCAGATCTCGCTGGCCGCTCGCATCGTCGCCGTCGTCGACGTGTGGGATGCGCTCACCTCCGACCGTGCCTACCGGCCGGCCTGGCCTCCCGACCGCGCCCTTGGCCACCTGGAAGCCGGCCGAGGCTCCCATTTCGACCCGGTGTGCCTTGACGCGTTCCTGGCGCTCATGGTCGAGCGGGGCTACCGCCCCGGCCACGTCGGCGGCGACCCGGCCGTGGCCAGTGCGGCGGCCGAGGCCTGCCACGACGACCCGCAGGCTGCGCTGGTCGCGACCCCGCCTCGCTCCCCCAGCTAGGGAGGGCGCGCACGGCTGCCGAGGCCTGGCGGGCGGCGACCAGGATGGGGTCCCAGACCGGTGAGAACGGTGGCGCGTAGGCCAGGTCGAGTGCGGTCATCTCCTCGACCGTCATGTTGTTCCAGAGGGCGGTCGCGGCGGTGTCGATCCGTTTGGCCGAGCCCTCGTTGCCGACGATCTGGGCGCCCAGCAGCCGCCCGGTGTGGCGTTCGGCGGTCATCTTGACGGTCAGACGCTGGGTGCCGGGGAAGTAGGCCGCCCGGGTGCCGGAGCGCACGGTGACGGTCACAAAGCCGAACCCGGCATGGGTGGCGTCGCGTTCGCGGAGCCCGGTGCGGGCGATCTCCAGGTCGTAGACCTTGCTCACCGCGGTGCCGACGACTCCGGGGAAGGTGGCATACGAACCGCCGACGTTGTGGCCGATCACGCGGCCGTGCTTGTTGGCGTGGGTACCCAGGGGGACGTGCTGGTACTGGCCCGAGACCAGGTTGAGGACCTCGACACAGTCCCCACCGGCCCACACCCGGTCGTGGCCGAGCACCCGCATCTGCATGTCGGTGCGGATGCCGCGGTGGTCGCCCAATGGCAGCCCGGCCTGGCTGGCGAGCGCCGTGTTGGGCCGGACCCCGAGCCCGAGGACGACCACGTCGGCCTGCACGGCCCCGTCACCGGTCAGGACCGACCGCACCCGTCCGTCACCGTCGGTGTCGAAGCCGGTGACGGCGGTGTCGGTGTGGACGTCGATGCCGAGCTCCTCCATGGCCCGGTGCACCAGTTCGCCCATGTCGGGATCCAGCGTGCTCATGGGTTGGGGGGCCTGGTCGACCACAGTCACCGTCACGTGGCGGCGGGCCAGCGCCTCGGCCATCTCGACGCCGATGTAA
Source organism: Actinomycetes bacterium (assembly GCA_035275125.1). Taxonomy (GTDB): domain Bacteria; phylum Actinomycetota; class CALGFH01; order CALGFH01; family CALGFH01; genus CALGFH01. Next base: position 7,010 of record DATENJ010000296.1, read on the forward strand.
CCACCGCCGATCACCACGGCACGCTGCGGCCGGAGCCGTTCCAGGCCGGCCAGGAGCGCGGCGCCGTCGTCAAGGGTCTGCACGCCGAAGACGCCGGCGGCGTCGCCGCCGGGAAGGGCCGGTCGCACTGGAAGGGCGCCGGTGGCGATGACCAGGTGGTCGAACCCCTCCCGGTAGCGCCGGCCGGCGGCCAGGTCACGAACCTCCACCTGTCCGGCATTGACGTCGATGGCCTCGACGTCGGTGAGCATGCGCAGATCGATGCCGTTGGCCCGATGCGCCTCAGGCGTTCGGGCGACCAGCTGCTCCCCGTCACCGACGTCGCCGGCCACCCAGTACGGGATGCCGCAGGCCGAATAGGAGCTGTGGGCCCCGCGCTCGAAGGCGATCACCTCGAGCTTGTCGCCCCGCAGCCGTTTGGCCTGGGAGGCCGCGCTCATCCCGGCGGCATCCCCGCCGATGACAACCAGCCGGTCGGTCATCCTCGCCGGTCAACGGTGGTGCGGATCTCGGTGCCGCCCCGGATCGCCCTCGTGACCGGCGTCTTCTCGGCGATCTCGGCCAGTCTGGCCCGCTGGCCCTCGTCGAGGGGGCCGCGCAGGATGATCGCCCGGTCGATCCACCGGGTTGCCCGGTCCCTGACGGTGTAGGCCAACTCGACATCGACCCCTTCCAGCGGCCATCCCTTGCGGTCGGCGTACATCCGCAAGGTGATCGCCGTGCAGGCGCCAAGGCCGGACAGCAGCAGCCCGAACGGCGGCGGGCCGCTGTCGGCCCCGCCGTGGTCGGCTGGCTCGTCGGCGGCGAGGGCATGCTGTCCAGCCTGGAGCTCGACGTGGTAGCGGTCGGTCCCGATGGTCGCGGTGGCGTCGGCGACCAGTTCAGCCTCCCGCTCCGGCTCGGTGACGGCCATCACAGCCGTACCAAGGTCCCGAGCGCCTGGCGGGTCAACGCCCACGACGGCCGTTCCGGCGGCGCGTCCAGCGTCCCCACGACCTCGGCCGGGAAGCCGTCGACCACCGCCAGGGCCGGGAAACTGGACCGCTGCTTGACGCACGCCCCGGCCCGGACCAGCGAGCCGGCCCCCACCCGGCTGTAGTCACAGACGATCGCTGCCGGCTCGACCACGCAGCCGGCCTCGATGTGGCAACCGTGGATCATCGCCCCTGGACCGATGATGACGTCGTCCTCGATCACCAGCTCGTTGTCGGGCAGCAGGTGCAGCACGGTGTTCTCGAGAATCTGCACCCGCGCGCCGATGCGGACCGGCCCGTGGGAGTCGCCGATGATCTTGACCCCGGCGCCGATGATGGTGTCGTCGCCGACGACGACGTCGCCGGTGATCTCGGCCGAGTCGAGCAGCAGGGCGCTTGGCGCGATCTGCGGCCGCTTGTCCTTGTAGGCGTACAGACGTCCCATGGTGGCTCCCGCGGCCGGCGCCTCGACGGTCATCAAGACGCGGGGATAGTTGGTCAGCTCGACCGCGTAGTCGCGCAGGCGCGCGACCCGCTCGCGGTCGGCGGTGGTGGCGGTGCGGACGACGTGGCCGGGCCGGCCGACCACGACCGCGTGGTCGGGAACGACCGTGCCCGGGCCGATGAGGGTGCCCTCACCCAGGATGCAGCCGTCGCCGAGGACCGCGCCGGGCATGAGGATCGAGCCGTTGCCGACCTCGCACAGGTTGCCGATCCGGGCCCCGATCACCTGGCAGCGGTGCCCGAAGACGGTGCGCTGGCCAATGGACACCGGATGGGCGCTGGTGCCGACGACGCTGGAGTTCTCCAGCACCGCCGAGTGGTTGTCGATCGACACCGTCGCCTCATGCGAGCGCACCACCGCCCCCTGGGCCAGGACCGCGCCCGCCCCGGTCCAGACCGGCCCGAGCAGCACCGCCGAGTCGGCGATCACCGGTGCCGGCACGTCCGGACAGGCATGATTGAAACTCAACGCGCACCTCCAGCACCGCGGTATGGATCTCAGCGTCCCGACCGACCGCGGCCCCTCCGCGTAGGCTACCTGGCCCAACCGCCGACCGGGCGGAACTCGATACCTTCCCCATCCCCAATGTGACCGGTGGGAGCGAGCCAAGGAGGCTGTCGTCTGTGAGCTCGACGTCGACGACCCCGGCATCGCTTTCCTGGAGTGGCGTCACGGCCCGGCGGATGGCCCGCCAGGCGTTGACCGAACCGGCGACGGACCTGGGCCCGGCCGGGATCGCGGGCGTGCTGTGTGGAGCGCACGCCCAGGTCCTCAGCGCCGCCGAGCTGTCGATCGGGCGGCGCATCGCCGGGGCGACCCGCGCCGACGTCCAGCGCGCGCTGTGGGAGGACCGCACGCTGGTCAAGACGTTCGGTCCGCGCGGCACCGTGCACCTGCTGCCGGCGGCCGACCTGCCGATGTGGACAGGGGCGTTGTCGGCCCTGCCGTCATCGGTGCCGGCCCATCCCGACCCGGTCCGCTTCCGCCCCGAGCAGGCTGAGGAGGTCCTCGCGGCCATCGGCGACGCCCTGGCGGAGGGCGAGCTGACCATCGACGAGCTGACCGAGGCGATCGTGGACCGGACCGGCCCGTGGGCCGGCGAGAAGACGATGGCGGCGTTCCAGGACCTCTGGCCGCGCTGGCGCCAGCTGACGAGCACGGCCGCGCACCGCGGCCTGCTCTGCTTCGGGCCCAACCGGGGCCCCAAGGTGACCTACACCAACCCGCACCGCTGGCTGCCCGGTTTCCGGCCCGACGACGGCGAGGCGGCCCTGCGCAGCCTGGTCATGCGCTACTTGTACGCCTACGGCCCAGCCGCGCCCCAGCACTTCGCCAGATGGCTCAGCATCCCGCCCCGGCGCGCCGTCGAGCTGTTCGAGGAGCTGGCTGGCCAGCTGGAGCAGGTCGAGGTGGCCGGCGAGCCGGGTAGCTGGACGCTGGCCGGCGACACCGGCATGCCGCCCCAGCCGCACCGAGGGATCCGCCTGCTGGGCTACTTCGACGCCTACGTGGTCGCCGGTCAGCCTCGGGAGCGGCTGTTCCCAGGCCCAGCCGCGGCCCGCGGCCTCACCCCGTCGGGCCAGGCCGGCAACTACCCGGTGCTGCTGGTGGATGGCGTGGTCGGTGGGGTGTGGCACCAGCGGCGCAGCGGTCGCAAGCTCGCCATCACCGTCGAACCGCTGGGCGAGCTGACCGCGACCCAACGCCGGCAGCTGGAGGACGAGGTCGAACTGGTGGGCGCGGTGATGGAGGCCAGGCCGACCCTGGCGGTGGGCACCGTGACCGTCGGGCCTCACGCCTGACAGGCTAGACCGATTCGGGTATCTTGCGTCGTACGTGATGATCGTGAGGACAGGGGGGCTCATGCGGCGACGACGCATCCTAGTCAGTGCGGGTCTGGTGGCCGGCCTGCTGATCGTGCTGCTCGGCAGCGTGGCTCCGGCCGGCGGTGCCGACAGCGCGTTCGCTGTCGACACGCTGATCCTGACCACCTTCGACGGTGAGCAGGAACCGTTCCTACGACACCAGAGCTGGGATCGGGTCTTCCCGGCCGCCGACGGCGAGTTCGCCCCCATCCACTGCCGCACCGCCGACCATGTCTGCGTGACCATGACCGGCACCACCAAATCGAAGTCCGGCCCATCGACGATGGCGCTGCTGCGCGACCCGCGGCTGCTGCTCAACCGCCAGTCGCTGTTCATCGTGGCCGGCATCGCCGGGATCCGCAGCCAGGTCGGGACGCTGGGGACCGCCGGCCTGGCCGACTGGGTCGTCGACCTCGACCTCGGTACCCACTTCGTTGACCGCAAGCAGGCGCCGCCACAGGGCTGGTTGCCGTTCGACGCCTACGACCAGGCGGCCTACCGGCTCAACGCCGCGCTGGTGTCCCAGGCCTACCAGGCGACCAGGCTGCTCCTCCTCGACGACGACCTGACCGCCAAGGCCGAGCGCCTCCACTACGGGCTCCTCGAGGTCGCCGAGATCCCCCGCGTGCAACGCTGCGACACCGCCGGCTCCGACGGGTTCTGGGTTGGCGCCGACTGGGCCGACAAGGCCGACCACATCCTGCGAGAACGGATCACCGCGGTCGACCCGGGCTACCGCGGCTACCGCTGCTCCAGCGAGTTCGAGGACCCGGCGATCGCCGGGGCATTGAAGCGGCTGGGGCTGCTGGACCGGCTGCTGGTCGTGCGCGCCGCATCCGATTTCGAGGACGAGCGGCCAGGGACCAGCCCACGGGCCATGTATGACCTGCTCCACTCCCCTACCGGCTTCGCCGGGTACAACATCGCCCGCGAGAACGCCTACCGCGTCGCATGGCAGCTCGCCCAGACGCTCTGACCCGCCCGCGAGCGCGGTACGCTCTCGCGCGGGCTCTCACGAGCCGACCCGAGGTGGAGATCGCCGTCCGGAGATTGGATGACTCGATGACCAGCGCTAGCGGTGAAGCCCATTTCAGCAGCGAGGCCCGCGGTGTGCCGCAGGGACCAGGCCGGTTCGTCACCGTCGACGACATCGACGCGGTCGAGTTCGTCCCGGGCCTCGAGTTCCGTCCGGTGTTCGGCGAGAAGGCGATGGCCAACTTCGTGTCGTTCGCGCCCCACACCGTCGCTCCGACCCACGTCCATGAGGAGGAGCAGATCGTCGTCGTGCTCCAGGGCGAGTTCGAGTTCCAGCTCGACGGAGAGCTCCGGACCATGCGTCCCGGTGATGTCGCGGTGATCCCGCCGTGGGTCCCGCACGGCGCCCGCACCCTGGATTCCTCCTGCCAGGAGGTGGATGTGTTCGCTCCGCCGCGCAAGACGCTGGTGGAGCACGCTCGCGCGTCGGCGGGTCAGGAAGGCTGACCAGAAGGGAGGCCTGCGTGCACGGGATCCAAGTCTCGGAGTTCGGTGGTGCCGAGGTCCTGCGGTACCGCGAGCTGCCGGTGCCGGAACCTGGCGCTGGCCAGGTCCGGGTGCGCCTGCACGCGATCGGGGTGAACCCGGCCGACACCTATATCCGGACAGGTACGTACGCGTTCTTCACCCCGGAGCTGCCGTACACGCCGGGATTCGACGGGGCCGGGGTCGTCGACGCGGTGGGCACCGCTGTGCGCGAGGTGGCGCCCGGTGACCGGGTGTTCGTGGGAGCGCTGGGGGCCCCGGGCTGTTCGGGTGCCTACGCGGACCTGGTCGTGGTGGACGCGGCGGCCGTCCATCCCCTGCCGTCGACGCTGTCGTACGGCCAGGGTGCTGCGGTGGGCGTCCCCGGTGTCACCGCCTGGCGGGCGCTGTTCCAGAAGGCCGGGCTCCAGCCGGGCGAGACCGTGCTCATCCACGGTGCCAGCGGCGGTGTCGGGGTTCCCGCCACCCAGCTGGCGAGCGACGCCGGCGCGGTGGTCGTCGGCACCGCCGGGTCCGCGGCCGGGGCCGAGGTGGTACGCGGCGCGGGCGCCAGCCACGTCCTTGACCACTCGACGGCGGGATATCTGGACGAGCTGTCGGACATCACCGGTGGCCGGGGGGTCTCGGTCGTGGTGGAGATGCTCGCGGACGTGAACCTGGAACGGGACCTGGAGGTCCTGGCGGTCGGGGGACGTGTGGTGGTTGTCGGCAGCCGTGGACGCCTGGAGCTCACCCCTCGGCTCACCATGATCAAGGAGGCGACCGTCATGGGGACCGCCCTGTGGAACGCCTCGGAGGCGGAGACGGCGAGTGCCCTCGCGGCGGTGGCGGCCAAGCTCCGGAGCGGCGTCCTCCGCCCGGTCGTCGGCGCGGAACTCCCCCTGCGTGAGGCGGCCACCGCGCACCAGCGAATCCTCGAGCCAGGGGCTCGCGGAAAGATGGTCCTCGTTCCCGATCAGGCGTGAGCGATTAGGGGGGCGAAGGCGGGGTAAAGTCCGCGCATGTCTCCTGGCTTCTCAGTCCCCCAGCTGGACCCTGAGGCGCTGTCGAACGAGGTGGCCGAGTTCCTCGCCACCGTCCCGGTGGCGGAAGGCGTCGGCGCCAAGTTGAGCCGGCTGCTCCACGGCTTCCTGGAAGCCGAGGTGCTGCCCCAGGCGGAGCGAGCCGCCGATCTCGGCCTGGACCCGACGCCGTTCCTGACTGTGGTCGGGGACGTGCTCCGGCTCTACGCCGACGCGTTGGAGCGCCCCGACGCCGGCGTCCGCTAAGCGAAGCCAGGATCGCTGGCCTGCCCCGGCAGGCGCCGGAACTCGACGATCTCCAGACCGAGCGAATCCAGCTTGGTCAGCAGCCGGTGGACGGCCTCCTGGTCGGCCAGCGGGCCGTACACGATCGTCTCGACCGGTTCGGTGGTGACGTCCAGCCCCTCGAACGCCGACAGAACTGCGTCGCTGACACGGCCCTTGATCCGGATCTCGTAGTTGGCTGCTCCCACTTGTCACCTCTCCCCGCTCGACAGGACCATGGTGGGGTCCGGGTCCTCACCGTTCATCACCTCTCAGGGATGATTGGGTGCCCGGGACGTGACCTCGTGCATTCACCCCTCAGGGATGAGGTCCGATCACCGGCGACCCGACACGCTGGGCCCCGGACGAGCCCTCGGAGGGTGCATGGACGGTTGGGCGCTGGCCGTGATCGCACTGGTCCTGATGGCCTATGCCGCGGTGTCGGGGCGGCTGGCCTCCACGCCGGTCACCCAGGCCATGGTGTTCGTGACCGTCGGGTTGCTGGTCGGCAACCGGGTGCTTGAGCTGATCGAGGTCGACGCGGCCAGCCAGTTCGTCCGCCACCTGGCCGAGGCGACCCTCACCCTGGTGCTGTTCACCGACGCCGTCCGGGTCAAGCTGGGCCGGCTGCGGCGCGAGTCGCTGGTTCCCGCCCGCCTGCTCGGCATCGGCCTCCCGCTCACTATCGTGGCCGGCACCCTGGCCGGGCTGGGCCTGCTGCCCGGGCTGGACCTGTGGACGGCGGCCGCGCTGGCGACCATGCTGGCTCCGACCGACGCCGCCCTCGGGCTCCCGGTGGTCAGCAACCGGCGCCTGCCGTCGCGCATCCGCCAGGGCCTCAACGTCGAGAGCGGCCTCAACGACGGCGTGTGCGTCCCGCTGCTGATCATCTTTCTCACCATCGCCGAGGCCGAGCAGGGTCCGGCCCATGTGGAGCCGCTGCGGGTGATCCTGGAGGAGATCGGCTTCGGGGCCGCCGGCGGGGTCGCCGCCGGTGCCCTCGGAGCCTGGGTGCTGCGCGGCTTTGCGGCCAGAGGCTGGATGGACGGGACCTGGAAGCAGATCAACGCGGTCGCGACCCCCCTGATGGCCTACACGGTTGCCAGCGCCCTTGGCGGCAGCGGGTTCATCGCCGCCTTCGTCGCCGGGATCGTGTTCAGGGCCGTCGCCGGGGGGCAGGCCGAGACGACGACGTACCTGGCCGAAGAGTCCGGCGAGCTGCTGAACGCGGTCACCTTCCTGCTGTTCGGGGCGCTGTTGCTCGGCCCGGCCCTCGGCGACCCGGACTGGCGGGTCATCGGCTACGCCGTGCTCAGCCTCTCCGTGGTCCGGCTGCTCCCGGTGGCCCTGGCCATGCTGGGCACGGGCATGCGCTGGGTGACCGTCGGCTTCCTCGGCTGGTTCGGGCCCCGCGGCCTGGCCTCGATCGTGTTCGTGCTCATCCTGGTCGAGCAGACCGACCTGGCCGAGCGGTCGCTGCTGCTGGACGTGGTGACCTGGACGGTCGCCCTGTCGGTGTTCGCCCACGGCATCAGCGCCTGGCCCGGCGCCAACCGCTACGCCGACTGGTACGCCGCCCACGCCGAGGACCACCCGGCCATGCCCGAGAGCACCCCCGTCACCGAACCACGCATCCGTGTCCCGGCCCGCCCCGACGGCCACTGACCGCGCCTGGAGACGAGCCGCTGTCGCCTGCCGTCGGGTCGCGCTGAACCGGAGGACCTGGCATGGGGGGTCATTTGTCGTGTTGTAGAGTATGAGCGAGGCAAGCGAGGGAGTTCGATGGGCACCCGATCTTCGCTCCAACCCACTACAAGGCATCCGCGGGCCGATCCGGCGGGTGTGGACGACGAGCACCCGCGACAGCGCCGGCCCGGGGGCCTCGACCCCCGTGGGCCGGTCCTGCTCCGGACCAAACTGCGCCCCCCACCGGTCCGGGCCGGGCTGATCCCTCGGGCCAGGCTCGATGCACTGCTGGAGGCCGGGACGCAGGGGAGGCTGTGCCTGATCGACGCCCCGGCCGGGTCGGGCAAGACCACGCTGCTGGCCCAGTGGTGCCTGGCCGACCAGGCGTCCCGGCGCGTCGCCTGGGTGTCGCTGGATGAGAACGACGACGACCCGGTGCGGTTCTGGGTCTACATCATCGAGGCGTTCCGGGTGCTCGAGCCCGGCATCGGGGAAGCCCCGCTCGGACTGCTCCAGGGCTCGGGCTCGGCCGACGTCCTGACCCAGGTCGTCCTGCCCCAGCTGCTCAACGAGCTGGCCACCGGTGGCGACGACCTGCTGCTGCTGCTGGACGACTACCACCTGATCAGCAGCTCGACCTGTCAGACCACCCTCGAGTACTTCATCGACCACCTGCCGGCGAACGTCCACGTGGTCCTGTCGACGCGGGTCGACCCGCCGCTCCCTCTGGCCCGGCTGCGGGCGAGCGGCGAGCTGGCCGAGCTACGCATCGCCGACCTGGGGTTCACCGACACCGAGGCCGCCAGCCTCCTCCAGGACGCCATGGGACTGAACCTCACGTCGCACGGGGTGCAGCGGCTGTGGGAGCGGACCGAGGGCTGGGCGGCCGGGCTGGTCCTGGCCGGCCTGTCGCTGCGTGGCCGCACCGACCCGGAGCCGTTCATCGCCTCCCTGGAGGCCGGCCACCGCCACGTCGTCGACTATCTGGGCAGCGAGGTCCTGGCCCGCCAGCCCGAGCCGCTGCGCACCTTCATGGTCCGGACCTCGATCCTGCAGCGCCTGTCGGCACCGCTGTGCGACGCCGTGCTGGAGGCCGAGGACTCCGGCGCGCTGCTGGCCGAGCTGGAGCAGGCCAACCTGTTCCTCATCGCGCTGGACGACCACCGGCAGTGGTACCGGTACCATCATCTCTTCGGGCAGCTGCTCGGTCTGGAGCTGGCCGAACAGGACGCGGAGCTCGCCCCGGCGCTGCACAGCCGGGCCGCCGTCTGGTACCGGGACGCCGGCGACGTGGAGGCGGCCATCCACCACGCCACCGCCGCCGGCGAGTTCGCCCAGGCAGGCGCCCTGATCACCCGCAACTGGCTGACCTACGCCCGGCGAGGGCGGATCACGACCGTCCAGCGCTGGCTCGACGGGCTCCCCGACGCCTTCATCACGGCCAACCCGCCGATGGCCATCCTGGCGGCGTGGGTGGGGGGTCTGTGCAACGTCTCCATGCGGGAGCTCGAGCGCTGGCTGGCGTCCGCGGAGGCAAGTGACTACCAGGGGCCACTGCCGCCCGGGATGCCCTCGGTGCCGTTCGTGGCCGCCCTGGTTCGCGCCGTGAACACCTTCGACCATGTCGGACGATCCCTCCGGGCCGCGCGCCGGACGGTGGATGCCGCCAACCCGAGACCCTCCGAGTCGTTCTGGATGGGAGCGGCGGCGCTCGGGCGCAGCCTGTACCTGTCCGGGGAGGCTGCCGAGGCACGGGTGGTGCTGGAGGACCTGGCCAGCCATGCGCCGGCGCCCGACCAGCAGCCGTTTGTGGTGATCAACGCGTTGGCGCTGCTGTCGCTGCTGGAGGGGGAGGACGGCAACGACGGGCGGGCGACGGCGCTGGCCCGGCAGGCGATGGACGTCGCGGAACTCCAGGGCGTCCGCTACGACCCGATGACAGGGGTCGCCTACATCGCCCTCGCCCGGTCGGTTGCCCGCCTGGGCGGGCTGGCCGAGGCCGAGCAGCTGCTCGGCGAGGCGCTCCAGGTGCTGGGAAACGACAGCTACACCGTCCAGTACGCGCAGGCGGTGGTCGAGCTGGCGGGGGTCCGTCGCGCCCGCGGCGATACCGACGGCGCCCGTGCCGCGCTCGACGAGGCGCGCCGGCTGATCACGAACTTCGCGGATCCCGGGATGCTCCCTGCACTCCTGGAACGGGCCGAGCACGCGTCTGGGCGGCCGGGCGGCCGCCGGCGACCCGCGGCGACCGAAGCGCTCACCGACCGGGAGCTGGTCGTCCTGCGGCTGCTGGCGACCAAGCTGTCGCAGCCGGAGATCGCCCAGGAGCTGTATGTGTCGGTCAACACGGTCAGGACCCACATCCAGGGGATCTATCGCAAGCTCGGGGTCGCCTCCCGGCGGGACGCGGTCGCCGCCGCCCGCGAGCAGGAGCTGCTCCCCGACCCCGCGGCGCTCCCCCGCGGCGCCACCGGACCGGCCGGAGGCGGCTAGGACCAGGCGCGGCTCAGGATCGGAGCAGCTGGAGCTGGCGCGCCCGCCTGACCGCGTCCCGGCGGCCCACCACACCGAGCTTCCGGTAGATGCTCCGGACGTGGCTCTTGGTGGTGTTCACCGAGATGTACAGCTCCGAGCCGATCTCCACGAAGGTCAGCATCGTCGGCAGGTAGCGCAGCACGGCCCGCTCGCGTTGGCTGAGCGCCTCGATCAGCACCGGCGTCGCGGACAGTGGCGCCGGTGTGGGATCGAGGGCGGCCAGGGCGAGCTCGTCCAGGAGCGGCCACGAGCCGTCGATCCACTCGCGGTACCGGGCGACCAGCGCGCGGCTCGGCGCTCCCCCGTCGAGGAAGATCCGTCGATGCTCCTCCGGCTCGGCCAGGTCGAGGGCCGACTGCAGTGACGCCGCGGCCTGGTCGGCGTTGTCGAGCCCATGACTGGCCAGCGCATGCAGCAACCAGACCCGGATTCGCGTGTCCAGGTCGGCGCCAGGCACGGTGCTGGACAGGAACGGCGAGAGGGTGCTGACGGTGCCGGCCGGATCATCCTCGGCCAGCAGCTGGTAGGCCAGCGCGACCGCCTCCGGTGCGGCGAGCGGCTTGCCGGAGTCGACGCTCCCGGGGCGGGCCTTGGCCGGGTCGACGTCGCCGGCGGCGAGCCGCAGCTCGGCCTCGGTGGCGGCGAGCCAGCGCGCCAGGAGCCG
>DATENJ010000297.1:0-3095 GCA_035275125.1 Actinomycetes bacterium
AGGAGGAGCGGCGGACCTCGGTCGGCTGGATCGTGGTCAGCCTGCTCGCCCTTGTCGTGGTCGGTCTGGCGGCGTTCTTCATCACCAGGGCGCTGACCGGGAACGACACCCCGACGGCCACCACCGTGGCCCCACCGACCACCGCGGCGACCACCCAGACCACCGAGGTACCGAGCACCACCCAGCAGCAGACCACGACCACCGCGCGGCAGACGACCACCACCGAAGAGCAGACCACGACCACCGAAGAGGAGACGACCACCACCGAGGAGCCGACCACCACCGAGTCGACGACCGGGACGACCTAGGCCCGGTCGCGGCTAGGCGGCGGCGCGGACCCGGAGACCGGCCAGCCAGTTCCCCAGCAGCTGGTGGCCGGCGTCGGTGAGGATCGACTCGGGGTGGAACTGGACGCCCTCGACCGGGTGGCTGCGGTGGCGCAGGGCCATGATCAGGCCCTTGGCGGTCTCCCCGGTCACCTCCAGCACCTCGGGGAGGCCGTCGCGCTCCACCACCAGGGAGTGGTAGCGGGTGGCGGCGAACGGTGCCGGCAGCCCGGCGAGCACCCCGGTCCCGTGGTGGTGGATGGGCGAGGTCTTGCCGTGGACCAGCTCGGGAGCGCGGCCGACCCGGGCCCCGTAGACGTGGCCGATGACCTGGTGGCCGAGGCAGACGCCGAGGACGGGTAGCGAGTCCCCGAGGTCGCGGACGATGTCGACCGACAGCCGGGCGTCGCGCGGGTGGCCCGGCCCGGGCGAGATCACGACCCCGTCCGGGTCGAGGGCGCGGACGTCGGCGACGGTCCCGGCGTCGTTGCGCCACACCTGCGTCTCCGCCCCCAGCTCGCCCAGGTACTGGACCAGGTTGAAGACGAACGAGTCGTAGTTGTCCACGACCAGGATCCGCAGGCCCCGGCCCGGGTCGCCCAGCTGCCGGCCGGGCTCGGCCGGGCCACTGCCGCTGCCGGCCCCCGCGGCGCTCATGGCGTCTCGGCTCCGCTCCCGGCCTTCTGCTCGGCCTGCCTGGCCAGCTCCTCCTCGATCAGGGCGCGGCGCAGGACCTTGCCGATCAGGGTCTTGGGCAGCTCGTCGCGGAACTCGACCACCCTCGGGACCTTGTAGGCGGCCAGGCGGGTCTTGGCGAACTCGCGGATCTCGTCGCTGCTGGCCTGCTCGCCCGACCGCAGGACCACGAACGCCTTGACGATCTCCCCCCGGTAGCTGTCGGGGATCCCGGCGACGCACACCTCGAGGATCTTGGGGTGCTCGTAGAGGACCTCCTCGACCTCACGCGGGTAGATGTTGTAGCCGCCGGCGATGATCAGCTCCTTCTTGCGGTCGACGATCGAGAAGTAGCCCTCCTCGTCCATCACCGCCATGTCCCCGGTGAGCAGCCAGCCGTCCAGCAGCACCTGGGCCGTCTCGTCGGGCTGGTTCCAGTAGCCCTTCATCACCTGCGGCCCGGCCAGGGCCAGCTCGCCCCGCTCGCCGACCGGCATGGTCCGCGAGGGGTCGTCCGGGTCGGCGACCCGGGCAAGGGTGTCGGGAATCGGCATGCCGATGGTGCCGGCCTTGCGCTTGCCGTAGATCGGGTTGGCGATCGCCACCGGCGAGGTCTCCGAGAGGCCGTAGCCCTCGACCAGGCGCCCGCCCGAGAAGCGCTCGAACCGCTCGGCGATCTCCAGCGGCAGGGCGGCCGCCCCCGAAAGGCAGGCCTTGATGCTGGACAGGTCGTGCCCGCCCTTCTCGACCGCGTTGTTGATGGCCACGTACATGGTCGGCACGCCCGGGAACAGCGTCGGCCGGTACTTGTCGACCGCGGCCAGGACGCCGTCGAGGTCGAAGCGGGGCAGGAGCACCAGGGCGGCGCCGAGGCGCAGGCCGAGCAGCAGACAGACGGTCAGCCCGTAGACGTGGAAGAAGGGCAGCACGGCCATCATGACCTCGCGCCCCGGGTCGGCGTCGGGGAACCAGGCCCGAACCTGCTCGACGTTGGCGCGCAGGTTCGCGTGGCTGAGCATCACGCCCTTGGAGACCCCGGTGGTGCCGCCGGTGTACTGGAGCAGGGCCAGGTCGTTGTCGGCGTCGACCTCCACCGGCTCAGGGGCTGCCGGAGCCGAGGCGAGCGCCTCGCGCCAGCGTCGCACCGGCTCGTCCTTGCCGATGCTGGCGCTGGCCGCCTTGCCCTTCTTGGTGTACGGGGCCAGCCGCCGCTTGAGTCCCGGCAGCTCGTCCAGCACCGAGGTGACGATCACCTCGCGGATCGAGGTCTGGGCCCGCAGCGCCTTGACCCGGTCATAGGTCAGGTCGAGGCAGACCAGCACCTCCACCCCGGCGTCGGCCAGTTGGTGGCCGAGCTCCCGCTCGGTGTAGAGGGGGTTGTTCTGGACCACGGTCGCCCCGAGGCGCAGCGCCCCGAACAGCGCCACCACCGCCTGCGGGCAGTTGGGCAGGATCAGCCCGACCTTGGTGCCGCGCCCGACCCCGAGCCCGGCCAGCACCCCCGAGAACCGCCTGGCCTGCTGGTGCAGCTGGGCGTACGAGATGGTGCGGCCCTCGAAGTGGAGGGCCGGCGCGTGGGGGAAGTCCCTTGCCGCGTCCTCGAGCAGGCCGGCCAGACTGCCCTTGGGAAGCTCCACGTGCTCGGGGACGCCCGGCGGGTAGTTGTCGAGCCAAGGCGTCGGCGTCTCGGGCATCGTGGTCCACCTCGTTTCTGAACACATCAAGCGTGCGCAAGCCGGCTTAGCAAGCAGTATCTGTTGTCGCTCGCCGTCAGGACAATCTACCGGCGCCTCAGAAGTTCTCGGGAAGAACCCGCTCCAGCCAGGGGAACACGTAGTACCAGCACAACACCATCACCAGCACGATCCAGGAGATCACCGCCACCACCCGCGGCCATGTCCTCGCCTGCCGTTCCCCACTCGGCCGGTTCCGCCGCCCCGTCCCGGTGTCGATCGGCGCCCCCCGCCGCGCCACCTCCGGGTCCCCGTCCAGCGCAGACGAACCCCTGCCGCCCCGGGGAGCGGTCCGGGTCCCGGGGGCGCCGTTCGCGACCTGGGTCGTGCCACCGAGCCCGTCAGGCGCCGGTGCCCGCCG
>DATENJ010000298.1:0-12555 GCA_035275125.1 Actinomycetes bacterium
CGACGAGGTCACCCGCACCGACACCTGGCGCCAGGCCGGCGACCGCGGGGCCGACCGGGGCGGCCGCTCGGTGTCGCTGGTCGGCGTGGACGGCGTCCGCTACTACGGCTCCCACCTGGAGGCCGTCGCCCCCGGGATCGCCCCGGGCGTCACCGTCCGGGCGGGGCGGCTGCTCGGCCGGGTCGGCAACTCCGGGTCGGCCAGCATCACCCCGGTCCACCTGCACTTCGGCATCTCCTGGCCGACCCGGCCGGGCATCTGGTGGGTGCGCCGGGGCATGGTCCCGCCCCAGCGCTACCTGGACTCCTGGCGCGACGGCGGCAACCTGTCCCCGGTCAGGGCGGTCCGGGCGGCCAGGAAGGCGGCCGGCGCCGAGGTCCCCGAGTGCCAGGCCCGCTGCTGATCCTCAGGCGGGGCGCTCGGCCGCCCGGTGGCAGTCGGCGCAGACCCCGGCGATCGCGTGGTGGGTGAAGTCGGGCCGGAACCCGTGGTCGCGCTCGATCAGTCGCTCCAGGCTGCGCAGGGAGCTGCGCGTCAGCTCGAGGGTGGCGCCGCAGCGCGAGCAGGTCAGGTGGGCGTGCTGGACCTCCTCCAGCCGGTGGTAGCCGACCCCCGACTCGAGGTGGACGTGGGTCAAGACCCCGACCTGCTCCAGCCGCTCAAGGGTCCGGTACACGGTCGAGGGACTGACCCCAGGGACGCGGGCCTGCACCCGCCCGATCACCGTTGTCGGGATGACGTAGCCCGAGGTCGACATGATCTCGTGGACGATCGCCAGCCGCTGGGGGGTCATCCGCATCCCCTGCCCGCGCAGGAGCTCGACCGCGTCCCCGGTGCTGTTCCCGCTGCTGCCCATGGACCTAGTCTAGCAATGCAGTTGCAAGAAGTTGCAACACGGACCGGTCGCGGGGCTGTCAGAAATGCGTGGTGCAGATCGGGGGCGGCGACGCGGCGAACATGCGGTCGGCCCGCGAAAGGGCGCCGGGGGTGAGCTCTGCGACCCGCTCGGCTCTGGCCAGGGAGGCGAGGCTGGCCCCGCCGAGATAGGCGGCGCCGAGGTCGGCGATGTCGAGGCCGAGGTCCGGGCTGGCCGTGGTCGGCTCGCAGGTGGCGCCGTCGGGGCCGCCCTCGAGGCGGAAGCGGCCCTGGTTGCGGGGACGCTGCGCGTCGCTGACCTCGAGGACCAGCTCGCCGTCGACGGCGTAGCGCCGGGCCGCGAGCGCGCCCCGGAGGTCGAGCAGCCGCAGCCAGAGCTGGTCGCCCATGTCGGTGACGCGCAGCCGCCTTGGGTCGGCCAGCCGCCAGCGGAGCGGGTCGTCGACCGGACGGTCGAGCAGCTTCACGGTGCCGGCCAGGTCCATGTCCAGCAGGTAGCGCCAGAGGGCGGCCTCGGCCTCCGGGCTGAGCCCGACCAGCATCCGCACCTTGAGGATGTTGGCGGCAAGGCCGTTGGGCCAGCGGTTCTCGACCCGGTAGCTGACCCAGCCGTCGACCCGGCCGGGGTCCGATTCGTAGACCACGTCGTAGTGGCGGCTCGCCCCCTGCCGGGTCCACTCGGGGTCGCGGGCGTACACGTCCCACCAGTCCTGGGGCCGGGACAGCTCGCCCGGCTGGCCGCGCCGGTAGCGGTCGTACACCGGCGGCACGATCTTGGCCGTCTCCTCCGGCTCGAGCAGGCGAAGGCGCCCGTGGCCGGCGGGCTGGCGCAGGAACTGGGCGCGCCTCGGGTCGATCTCGTAGTCGGCGAAGGTGGTGGCCAGCCCGTAGCCGAAGCGGCCGTAGAGGAGCGACTCGGAGGCGCCGAGGCCCGAGACCAGCTCGCCCCGGCCTTCGCACTCGGCGAAGTGGTAGGCGATCATCGACCGCAGGATCCCCCGCCGGCGGTGGGTCGGGAGCACCGCGACGGCGGTCAGCCCGCCGATCGGGATGGTAGTGAGCCCGGGCAGGGTCATGTCCATCGAGAAGGCCCCGCCGGTGCCGACGATCCGGTCGCCGTCGAAGGCGGCAATGCTGCGGTCGTACTCGAACCAGCGGTCGTGGTCGGCCAGCTCCTCGGCGGTGAAGGTCTCGCCGAAGGCGACCGCCATGACCGAGGAGAACTGGTCGCCCTGATCGGGCGTGATCGGCCGGATGTCAATGCCCATGGGTCCGTTGTACTCGAAACGCCCGCCACGCACACCTGGTTTTCCCGTGATATCGTCCTCTGCTTGACCGTGACATCCCGTCGACGGGCCCACGGAATCCCCCGACCGTGCTGCACCCGACCCTGGGATGCGCCCGCTTCGCAAGGAGATCGAACACGATGGACCTGGCTTATCTCGATGCCGCCTCCGGCAGCCTGATCATTCAGGCGATTGTGGCCGGCGCCGCCGGCGCTGCGGTGTTCTTCAAGCTCGGCTGGCGGCGGATCACCGCCCCGTTCCGCGGCCGCCAGAGCGACAAGGCCTAACAGGCCCCCATGGAGCAGGAAGGGCGGCCCGCTGCCCGCCGCGAGCGGCTCTGGGCCTTCTTCGAGCTGTTCGCGCTGGTCGGGTTCGTGGTCGCCCAGCCGACGCTCGACGTCCTCGGCAAGGCGCCGGACTTCTTCTTGTTCCGGCAGGCCGGCCGGGCCGAGATCCTGGTCCTCGTCCTGGCCGTGACCGTGCTCCCGGCGCTCGGCCTGTGGCTGGCCGAGCAGCTCGCCGGCCTCGCCGGTGAGCGGGCCCGCCGGCTGGTGCACCTGCTCATGGTCACCGGCCTGCTGGCGGTGCTCGCCCTCGAGGTCGGCAAGAACCTGACGTCGGTCCGAGGGGCATGGCTGATCGCCATCGGCGTGGTCGGCGGGCTGGCCGGCGGGCTGCTGTACGCCAACTGGGACGGCCTCAAGCTGTGGCTGCGCTACCTGGCCCCGGCGCCGCTGGTCTTCGCCCTGGTGTTCCTGCTCGTTTCGCCGGTGTCCAAGCTGGTGCTGCCCCAGCCGGGCGGCACCGTCGACGCCAACTCCCCCGGTGTGCGCATCAACCCTGAGCACCCGGTGGTGATGATCCTGCTG
The DNA here is from genome assembly GCA_035275125.1 of Actinomycetes bacterium. Taxonomy (GTDB): domain Bacteria; phylum Actinomycetota; class CALGFH01; order CALGFH01; family CALGFH01; genus CALGFH01. The sequence continues at coordinate 3,032 of DATENJ010000298.1, forward strand.
GACGAGTTCCCGCTGACCTCCCTGCTGGACTCCAAGGGACAGGTCGACGCCCGCCTGTACCCGAACTTCGCCAAGCTGGCCGGCCAGTCCACCTGGTACCGCAACGCCACCGCGGTGTCGGGGCTGACCCAGTGGGCGGTGCCGGCCATGCTGTCGGGCCGCTACCCCACCAAGGCCCAGGTGGAGGCCTCCCCGACGGCCGCCCAGTACCCCGACAACCTGTTCACCCTGCTCGGGAAGTCCTACAACGTCGAGCAGTTCCAGGTCGTGACCCAGCTCTGCCCGGCCGAGGTGTGCAAGACGACCAGAGACTCGGGCCCGTCGGGGGCCGGCCTGAAGACGACCCTGCGCGACTCGGCCCGGGTCTTCAAGCGGATCGTCTGGCCCCGCGACGTCGACGAGAACCCGACAGGGGCCTGGCTCACCGCCGACCCCGAGGCCGACGCCAAGCCAGCCGTCAAGCCGGGGGACTCGCCCATCCTCAAGGAGATCGAGCAGGGCAACGAGCCCCGCCAGTACTACAACTTCGTGCAGTCGATCCAGGGCAGCGACCAGCCGACCTTCTACTTCCTGCACCTGCTGCTCCCCCACCAGCCCTGGCACTACCTGCCCGACGGCCGCAAGTACACCGACCGGGGCGACGGCCGCAACGCCAACGGCTGGACCTCCGAGCCCTGGCCGCCCCAGCTGTCGCGCCAGCGCCACCTGATGCAGGTCGGCGAGACCGACCGGCTGCTCGGCCAGGTCATGCGGCGGCTCCATGAGCAGGGCATGTACGACAAGACCCTGTTCGTGGTCACCGCCGACCACGGCATGAGCTTCAAGCCGAGCGAGTTCGGCCGCCGCGTAGCCACCAACGGCAACGTCGACCAGGTGCTGTGGGTGCCGCTGTTCATCAAGGCCCCCGGTCAGGCCGAGGGCCAGGTCAGCGAGCGCAACTGGGAGCACGTCGACCTGGTCCCGACGGTGGCCGACATGCTCGGCATCAAGGTGCCGTGGGAGATGGACGGGGTCACCCAGGCCGGGGCCGAGGAGCCACGGACCCGCTCCGAGAAATGGTTCTTCTCCAAACCCGGCGAGCGCCAGGTCTTCCCTGGCCCGCCGAACCAGGCCAAGGCGCTGGCCGGCGTCACCGACCAGATGACCAAGCCGGCCGACGGCTACAAGGGCTGGTTCCAGTTCGGCCCCCACGGCGACCTGGTCGGCCAGCGCACCAGCCAGGTCGGGGTCGACAAGGCGAGCGCGGGCAGCGCCAAGGTCGAGAAGCTGGCCGAGTACGGCAAGGTCGACCTGAACAGCGGCCTGGTCCCGGCTCAGGTCAGCGGGCAGGTCAGCCTGGCCGCGGGCGTCGGGTCGCGGCCGGCGGTGGCGGTGGCCCTCAACGGGGTGGTCGCCGGGGTGTCGGAGACGTTCAAGGAGGAGCGCGACGCCCAGGGCAGCCAGCCGAAGGGCCCGCCGGACAAGTTCTCCGCCGTCGCCCTCGACACCCTGTTCAAGGCCGGGGCCAACAAGCTGGAGCTGTTCGTGATCGACGACTCGGGCGGCCGGGTGCGGCTGCGGCCGCTCACCCTGAGCTGAGAGGACGCTGGTGGTCAGCGAGAACGACAAGCCGACGTGGGGAGACCGGCTCCAGCTGTGGGCGCTGGTCGAGCTGTTCGTGCTGAGCGGCTTCGCCATCGCCCAGCCGCTGCTCGAGGTGACCGGCAAGAGCCCCGACTTCTTCCTGTTCCGCCGGGCCGACCGGCTCGACATCGTGCTCCTGGTCCTGGGGGTGACGCTGCTGCCTGCCCTGGCCATCTGGGCCCTTGAGGTCGTGGTCGGGCTGGTCTCGGCGACGGTCCGGCGCTTCCTGCACCTGGCCGCCATCTTTGGGCTGTTCGCCCTGCTGGCCATCCAGGTGGCCAAGAAGCTGACCGGCCTGCGCGGGCCCGCGCTGGTGGCCGTCGCCCTGGTCGCGGGGGCGCTGGCGGCGTGGCTGTACGCCAACTGGGACGGCCTCAAGCTGTGGCTGCGCTACCTGGCCCCCGCCCCGGTGGTGTTCGCGCTGCTGTTCCTGCTCATGTCCCCCACCGCCAAGCTGGTCCTGCCCACCCAGACCAAGGCCACCACCGGCGGCCAGGCACCGGTGGCCGCCACCGGCAAGCAGCCCCCGGTGGTGATGATCCTGTTCGACGAGTTCCCCCTCAGCAGCCTGCTCGACGCCAAGGGCCAGATCGACAAGCGGGTCTACCCCAACTTCGCCGCCCTGGCCGGCCAGTCGACCTGGTACCGCAACGCCACCGGGGTGTCGGGCTACACCCCCTGGGCCATGCCGGCCATGCTCACCGGCCGCTACCCCGAGAAGGTCAAGGCCCCCTCCTACACCGAGTACCCCGACAACCTGCTGACCCTGTTCGGCAAGTCCTACGACCTCAAGGTGTACGAGACCATCAGCCAACTCTGCCCACCCAGCCGCTGCCGCTCCACCGCCGGCAACCTGGACCGGGTCGGGCTGCGGGCCGTGCTCGGCGACTCGGCCCGGGTCTTCAAGGAGATCGTCTCGCCGTACGACGCCACCGTCGACCCGGCCTCGTTCATCGACCAGACGGCCGCCGAGGAGACCGCCTCCGACGGCAAGCCGCTGGACCCGCAGTTCCGCTTCAACCAGCTGCGGCTGAACCAGCCGTCGCGGTTCAACGACTTCCTGGGCGGCCTCACCGACAGCCCCCGGCCGACCCTGCACTTCCTCCACATCCTGCTGCCCCACGCCCCCTGGCGCTACCTGCCCTCGGGCAACGAGTACAACTACAAGACCTTCGGGCGGGCTTTCAAGAGCGACCAGACCCCAGCCCAGGTGGTCGAGCTGGCCCACCAGCGCCACCTGCTCCAGCTGGCCTACACCGACGGGCTCGTCGGCCAGGTCATCGCCAAGCTCAAGGCCCAGCACATGTGGGACAAGTCCCTGGTCGTCATGGGCGCCGACCACGGCGAAGGCTGGGTCCCGGGCGAGAAGCCACGCAGCCTCGGCAAGACCAACGCCCCCGACCTGATGTGGGTGCCGGTCATCATCAAGGCCCCCAACCAGGACAACGGGGTGGTCGACGACCGCAACTGGGAACAGGTCGACCTGCTCCCCACCGTGGCTGAGCTGGCCGGGGTCCAGGTCCCCTGGAAGATGGACGGCGCCAGCCAGACCGGCAAGCCGACCCGGACCCGGACCGACAAGTGGTGGTTCGACATCCCCGGCCACCGCGAGACCCGGCCCGGCCCACCGAACTGGAAGGTGGTGCTGGCCGGCGAGACCGACACCCTGACCCGAGCCAGCGAGGGCGTCCGGGGCCTGTACCGCTTCGGCCCCGCCGGCGACCTGATCTACCAGCCCCCGAGCGTCGTCGGCCCGGTCACCACCGACCTCGAGGCGACCGCCACCCTTGACGACTTCAAGCAGTACACCCAGATCAAGCTCAAGTCGGGCCGGGTCCCGGCGCTGGTCTCGGGCAAGCTCACCTCACCGCTGCCCCCGGCCACCGCCAGCGTCCTGGTCGTGGTCAACGGCAAGATCGGCGGCGAGTCCCAGCTGTTCCCCGAACGACCCGGCGAACCGGCGGCCAAGTTCGCCGTCATCACCCCCGACACCCTGTGGAAGGCCGGCGACGGCCGCCGCCAGCTCCAGGTCTATGTGGTCGACCGGAGCGGCGGCAAGCCGCGCCTGCAGCCGGTCAGCCTTACGGCCGAGTAGCCGACTCCCTGGCCGGGGCGGCCGGTGCCGGCTCGGCCTCCTCGGCGCCAAAGCCTGTCAGAGACCGGATCCGGAGCTCCTCGAACTTCTCCTCCGAGGCCGGCTCCTTAGACAGCATGGTGCCGAGCCAGGCGGCCGCGAACCCCAGCGGGATCGAGACAATGCCCGGGTTCTCCAGCGGGAACAGCGGCTCGGAGCCCTTGAAGATCAGGCCCTTGGGGCCCATGACGTTGGGCCCGATCAGCACCAGCAGCAGCGAGCCGAACAACCCGACCAGGATCCCGGTGACCGCTCCGCTGGTGGTGAACCGCTTCCAGTAGAGCGAGAACAGGATCGTCGGCAGGTTGGCGCTGGCGGCCACGGCGAAGGCCAGCCCGACCAGGAAGGCGACGTTCTGCCCGCGGGCGAAGGAGGCCAGCACGATCGCGATGGCCCCGATGACCAGGGCGGTGATCCGGGCCACCCGGACCTCGGCCTGCTCGTCGCGCTCCTGGCCCCGGCGCATCACGTTGGCGTAGAAGTCGTGGGCGAAGCTGGAGGACGCGGTGATCGTCAGCCCGGCCACCACGGCCAGGATGGTCGCGAAGGCCACGGCGGCGATGAAGGCCAGGAACAGGTCGCCTCCGAAGCTGCCCTCGCCCCCGCCGATCACCTGGGCCAGCAGCGGCCCGGCCATGTTCCCCGCCTTGTCGGCCTTGGTGATCGCCTCGTGACCGACCAGCGCGGCCGCGCCGAAGCCGAGGAAGGTGGTCAGGATGTAGAAGCCGCCGATGATGCCGATGGCCCAGATGACGCTCTTGCGGGCCGCCTGGGCGGTGGGCACGGTGTAGAACCGGATCAGGATGTGGGGCAGCCCGGCCGTGCCCAGCACCAGGGCCAGCCCGAGCGAGACCAGCTCGATGGTGCTGGTGAAGCGCAGCCCCGGGGCCAGGAAGGCGTCGCCCTTGCCGCTGGCCGTGGCCGCGTCGGCGAACATCTTGTTCATCGAGAAGCCGAACTTGGCCAGCACCAGGAACGACAACAGGATCGTCCCGGCCATCAGCAGGACCGCCTTGACGATCTGCACCCAGGTGGTCCCGATCATCCCCCCGAAGGTGACGTACACGATCATCAGCACCCCGACCCCGGCGATGGCCAGGATCGACGCCGTGTCCCCTTGCACGCCGAGCAGCAGCTTGACCAGGGCGCCGGCCCCCACCATCTGGGCGATCAGGTAGACGATCGAGACCCCGACCGTCGACAGCGCGGCCGCCGAGCGCACCGGGCGCTGCCGCATCCGGTAGGCGAGCACGTCGGCCATCGTGTACTTGCCGGAGTTGCGCAGCAGCTCGGCGACCAGGATGAGCACGGTCAGGTAGGCGACCAGCCAGCCAACCGAGTACAGGAAGCCGTCGTAGCCGAACAACGAGATCAGCCCGGCGATGCCGAGGAAGCTGGCCGCCGACATGTAGTCCCCGGAGATGGCGACGCCGTTCTGCCAACCGGTGATGCGGCGCCCGGCGGAGTAGAAGTCGGCCGCGGTCTTGGTCTGCCGCGAGGCCCAGATGGTGATCCCGAGGGTGAGGATCACGAACAGCACGAACAGGCTGAGGGAGAGGGTCTGGTGGCTCACTCTGACGCCTCCTTGATCTGCTCGCGGCGCAGCTTCTCCCGCAGGTCAGTGGCCAGCGGGTCGATCCGGCGGGCGGCCCAGCGCGAGTACACCCAGGCGACCACGAACGCCATCACGAACTGCGACAGGGCGAACAGGTAGCCGAAGGTGAACTCCCCGAACACCTTGGTCCCCATCAGGCCAGGGGAGGTCCCGGCGAGGATGTTGAGGAGCATGTAGTAGACGAGGAAGAACGCGGTGACAGGCCAGACGAAGCGCCGGTGGCGCCGCTCCAGCTCGACCATCTCAGGGTCCTTGCCGACGGCTTCGGTGGCCGTCACCGCCTCTTCCGTGGTCATCCGGCCTGTGGCCGTCGACCTCGACGGCTCGCGAGGGTGGTCCGCCATGTGCCCTCCTAGCTCGGTAGCGCCCACCGTTGGGCGCGTCGGCACCAGCACAAGCGGTGAACGACCTACCCGGCGACCGCGCGGAGTATGCGTAGTTTCGCGTCCTCGTGTGGTCTTCGGGGTCCCCGGCTCAAGCTGGCGTGCCGGATGCCGATGGAGCCGGCGTGACCCGAGCGGGGACGAGGCGGCGGGGGCGGGCCAAGGGCCCGTCCCTGTGGACGCTCGCCGCCGCGCTGGTCGTCATCGCGATGGTGTCCTTCACCGGCGCCACCCGGGTCGGGGGCGAGGTCGCGCGCCTCGAGCGGGCCGAGCGGCTGTCGTTCCTGCTCGAGGCCCGCGCCTACGAGCAGGCGGCCCTCGACTCGAGGACCACCTCGAGCGGGGCCCCGGACGAGGCAGCGGCCCGCCGGGCCGCCGCCATCCGCCAGGTGCTCACCGCCGCCCTGGCCGAGCTGGCCGCCCTGCTCCCCGGGAACTCGGCCGTGACCCGGGTCCGGGCGGCCGCCGTCGACTGGCAGGCCGCCCTCGACACCAAGCTTCAGCTGCTGGCCTCCGGCGACCTGGTGGCCGCCAACCGGGTCGACCGCGCCCAGGTCGGCCCCGGCTTCGAACGGCTGACCGCGGCGCTGCGCACCACCGCGGCCGATTCCAGCAGGGCGGCCAGCGCGGCCCAGGGCCGCTCCAAGGCCGGGTCGCTGGCCGTGGTGGTCGCGGCCACGCTGCTGTCCCTGGTCCTGCTCTGGCGGGTCGAGCGGGCCCGGTCCCGCCAGCGGGCCGTCGAGGCCAAGGCCCAGGAGGACCGCGGCCGGCTGGTCAACAAGATCCTGACGGTGGCCGAGCGCCAGCGCAGCGGCATGGCCGCCGAGCTGCACGACGGGCCCATCCAGGGGCTGACCCGGCTCGGGCTGTCCCTGGAGCGGGGCCAGCTCCGGCTGCGCCGCGGCCAGCTGGAGGAGGGCCGGCGGCTGCTCACCGACGCCCAGGCGGCGCTGTCCGGTGAGGTCCAGTCGCTGCGGCGGATCATGGCCACGCTGCGGCCGCCCGTGCTGGAGGAGCGCGGCCTTGTCAGTGCCCTCAGCGACTACGTCGAGGTGGTCCGCCAGCAGGCCGGGATCAGCTGCACCCTTGCCGCCAAGCTGCCGGCGCGGCTGCCCGAGGACCACGAGATCGTCCTGTACCGGGTCGCCCAGGAGGCGCTGACGAACGTGGCCAGGCACGCCCGGGCGTCCAGCGCCCGGGTCGAGCTGACCGAGACGGCCGAGGCGGTGGTGCTGGAGGTGCACGACGACGGGGTCGGGTTCGACCCGACGGCCGAGCAGCAGGGCGGTCTTGACCACTTCGGCCTGGCCGGCATGCGCGAGCGGGTCGAGCTGGCCGGCGGGACCTGGACGGTGTGGTCGCGGCCGGGGGCCGGCACGGTCCTGACCGCGTCCCTGCCCAAGGCCCTGGTGGCGGCATGACGGCGGCCGGGCCGGCCGCCCCGGCACCCCGGGTGCTGCTGGTCGACGACAATCACGGCTTCCGCAACGAGCTGCGGCTGCTGCTTGAGGACTGTGGCATCGAGGTGGTGGCCGAGGGCGAGAACGGCCAGGAGGCCGTCGAGCTGGCCACCCGGACCGACGCCGACGTGGTCCTGATGGACCTGCGCATGCCGGTGATGGACGGCCTCCAGGCGGCCAGGGCCCTGCGCGACCGGGTCCCGTCCCTGCCCGTGATCATCCTGTCCGCCTACGAGGACCCTGCCCTCAAGAGCGAGGCCGACGCCGCCAACGCCTACGCCTACCTGGTCAAGGGCTGCTCGGGTGGCCTGGTCCTCGACACCATCGAGCAGGCCTGGGCCTCCAGGTCGGGCCGGGAAAGCCGGAACTAGCCCAGGATCGCGGCCAGCGCCGCGTCGGTGTCGCGCAGGTCCTCGAGGACGGCGTCGGCCTCGGTCTCGCGGAGCTCGCCGGCCCGGAACGGGCCGGTGGCCACGGCCACCACCCTGGCCCCGCCGGCGCGGCCGGCGGCGACGTCGAGGGGGGTGTCGCCGACCAGCACGGTGGCGGTGCCGGGGAAGCTCGTCCCGTACTTGCGCTCGGCCTTGGCCCTGGCCACCTCGACCAGGCTGGGCCGGTGGTGGTGGTCGGAGCCGAACCCGCCGACCTCGAAGTCGAGGTGGCCGTCGAGCTCGAAGCTGGCCAGCTTGAGCAGGGCGTTGGGTTCGAGGTTGCCGGTCAGCAGCGACTGGACGACCCCCTCGGTGCGGCCGAGCGCGACCAGTGTCTCCCTGGCCCCTGGCAGGGCCCGGCCCCGCTCCCGGATCAACGCCGCCTTGGCCGCAAGGGCCGTCACCAGGGCTTCGCTGAACGCCGGCAGGTGGGCGGCGCCCTCGGCGACGTCGTGGGCGGTCAGGAACTCGAGGGCGATCTCGGGGTCGGTCCGCCCGGCCATGACCAGCGCCCTGGCCGTGACCTGGTCGGGGTCGCGGCCAAGCACGGCCTGGAACGCCTCGGTGAAGATGTCGCGGCCGACCTCCCCGGCCTGGACCAGGGTGCCGTCGATGTCCCACAGGACCAGGCGGCGCAACGGGCTACCGCTTGGCCAGCTCGGCCCGGTGGGCCGCGGCCCGTCCGCCCCCGCCGGCGGCCAGCTCCCGGTAGGGCGGGACCGCGAAGAGGTGGATGCGGTTGTCGAGGAAGTCCGAGAAGGCCAGCAGCCGCCCGTCGGCCGACACGTCCAGGCCGGTGGTCTGGTTGCCGCCGACCATGGCGTCCAGCACCTTCCCGCTGGCCGTGTCGATGGCCAGCACCGACCCCCACTCCGGCCCGGGCAGGTAGTAGGAGCTGCCGTTGCGGCCCCGGTTCGACACGTACAGGACCCGCCCGTCGGGGGTCAGGTCGATGGTGTTGGGCACGTTGTCGGTGGCGGCCAGCTTGCGCACCCGCTCGCTGGCCAGGTCGACCACGAAGGCCTGGTTGGTTCCCATGTCGTCAGCGTACAGGCGCCTGCCCTCGGGGTCGCCGACCAGGTGCCGCATGGCCCCGCCGGTCCGCAGCAGGGTCCTGGACTTCCCTGTGGCCAGGTCGATCCGCTCCAGGTCGCCATTCTCGAACCCGGCGACGTACAGCCGCCGGCCGTCGGCGGTCGGCCACAGCCCGCGCGGCGTGCGCACCGTCCTGAGCAGCCGCCGGACCCGCCCCTTGCGCAGGTCGATCTCGGAGATGTCGTTCGACACCCAGTTGGCCACGTACAGGGTCCGCTCGTCGGGCGAGAGCGCCATGACCTTGCTCCAGTTCCCCTTGGTGGCGAGCTGGCGGCGGACCCGGAAGCTGGCCCGGTCGATCTCCCAGACCGAGGCCGTCTCCATCTGGCTGGCGTAGACGGTGCGGCCGTCGCGGGTGAACAGGACCTCGACCGCGCCGTGCTGGCCCAGCCGGATCGCCTTGCGCTTGCGCATGGTCCTGGTGTCGAACACCTCAACGCCGTGCCCGCCGAGCAGCGAGACCCACAGCTCGCGGCCGTCGGGCGAGAAGGCCACCTGCTTGGGGTTGGACCCGCTGCGCAGCTCGCCCAGCTTGTGGTGGAGCAGGCCGGGGGGGTCCAGCCACAGGTCGAGGGCGCGGTGACGGTCCAGGGTGACCCGCTGGACCAGCCGCTCGTAGCCGGCCCTGGTGACGGTCAGCTCCAGCTCGCCGCCGCGCAGGGTGCCCTTGTACGGGCTCCGGGCCCGCCGGGCGGCCCCGCCAGCGGCCCGGATCGAGAGCTGGGCCCCCGGCGGGTGGGTGGTGACGGCCAGGCGCCAGGACCGCGCCTCCAGCCGCCGCTC
>DATENJ010000299.1:0-25047 GCA_035275125.1 Actinomycetes bacterium
TCGGCGCCGTTCCCGGGCCGCCGCCGCTGCCCGAGCTCGGCCCGCCCACCGAGCGGGCTGTCGGGACCCTGGTCGGCGCGGTCCACGTCCGCAGCCGGGGCCACGTCACGCTCGCCTCGGCCGATCCCGCGGCCCGGCCGCTGGTCGATCCGGCCTACCTTGCCGACGAGGCCGACCTGGAGGTGCTGGTCGCCGGGGTTCGCATGGCCCGGGAGATCGCCGCCTCCCAGCCGCTGGCGGGCATCACCGCCGGGGAGATCGCGCCCGGTGCCGACGTCGACGACGACGAGCGGCTCCGGGACTGGATCCGGGCCACGGCCGGCACGATGTTCCACCCGACGGGGACCTGCGCGATGGGCGGCACGGCCGAGGCCGCGTGTGACCCCGAGCTGCACCTGCGCGGCGTGGAGGGCCTGCGGGTTGTGGACGCCTCGGTGATGCCGGCGACCCCGCGGGGCAACACCAACGCCCCGACCATCGCCGTGGCCGAGCGGGCCGCCGACCTCATCCGGGGCAACACGCCCCTGCCGGCCGCGGCCCCGGAGCGCGAGCTTGTCTCCTAGCCCGGCCGCGCCGGCTCACCCAGCCGGCGGTACTCGACTGGGGAGGCGCCATATGCGGCCCGGAAGGCGCGGCTGAAATGGGCGGCGTTGGTCAGCCCCCAGCGGCCCGCGATGGTGCTGACCGGCATCTCGCTCAGCGACGGGTCCAGCAGGTCGCGGCGGCACCGCTCCAACCGGCGCTGCCTGATCAGGCTGGCGACGCTCGTCTCCTCCCCCTCGAACAGCTTGTACAGCGAGCGCAGCGAGACATGGTGGGCGCTGGCCACGGTCCCGGGCGTGAGCTCCGGGTCGGCGAGCCGGCCTTCGATGAAGGCGCGCACACGCAGGAGCAGCGCCCGCTGGGAGATGTCGCCCGGCACCTCGTCGTGGCGGTCGAGGTGGCCGGCGAGGGCGACCGTGAGCAGGTCGAGGGTGGCCGTGCCCACCCGGGCCCCGGCGGCCGAGTCGAGGTGGTCGACCTGGCGGGCGAGCTGGCGTGCCGTCGAGGAGAAGAGGGCATCGGGCCCGGCGTCACCGTTCAGGCCCACGGCGGTGAGCCCGGCGACGTCGTCGGCGCGGAGCGGGAGGAGCTGGCGTGGGAAGGCGAACGCCACGACCCGGGTCGACCAGGTGTTGGTCCAGTGAGCGGGGCGGGAGAGGTCGACGAAGGCGAAGTCCCCGGTGTGCAGGTGGACCTGGCGGCCGTCCTGCTCGACCACGACCTCACCCTGGGCGACCACATCGACCTTGCAGAGGTCGGCGTCGAGCGCCCGGATGTGCCGCCGTCTCCGGTCGGCCCCGCCCGGCCGGGACGCCGAGAGCTCCCCGACACGGACGGCGCCCAGATCGGCGGCACGCACCTGGTCGGGCACCTGGTTCCCGTCGCCAGCTCGCACCTCGAGCGGCCCAATGGCCGCGCCCACAACCTCGCGGACATACTCGGCGCGAGCAACGACGGGAACGTCGTCCGCCCGCAACACGACACGCATGGCCACATCCCCAGCCTGGTCCGACCCCATGGTAGCGACGGCCCCGGCCGCTCAACATCAGCCCGCCGGCCGGGTTCGCCGAACTGGCTACGAGGTCCGCTGAGGGGCGGGGAGGTCGACCTCGAACCAGATGGTCCGGCCGGCCGCGCTCTCGCGCACCCCCCAGCGGCTGGCCAGGGCGTCCACCAGCTCCAGGCCACGACCCTTGGCCGAATGGACGTCGTGGATGCGTCGCCGCAGCCGGGCCGGGCCGCCGTCGTCGGACACCTCGACCCGCAGCCGGCGGCCGATCACCACGTAGCCGACCTCCAGGGAGCCGCTGCCGGGCTCGGGCCCCGACTGGTCAAGGGAGCTGGTGACCGTCTCGGAGACCAGCAGCTGGGCGGTCTCCCAGGCCTCAGTGCCGCGGACCAGACCGCCTCCGACGAAGCGGCGGACGGCGGCGACCTCCTCGGCCCGGCGGTCGAAGCGCCGGCGGACGAGGGTTGCCTTGGTCGAATCCGTTGGCACGGCTGTTCCTCGGCATCGACGGCAGAAGGGGGGACCGTCTCAACCGGTCCTCCCCATGACCAGACCAAGGCAAACCCCCGTGGCCTCACCACCAAGATTGGACTGGTCAGACTCCAGGGAAATTGGCTCTCGTGCCGATCCAAGTCGCCCGCTAGGCTCCGACATTGCCGAGAGACGACGGAGGCGGGAAATGGGCAAGGTGGTCTTCGACATCAGCATGTCCCTTGACGGGTTCATGACGGCCGCGAACCGGCGGCCGGAGGAGCCCATGGGCGACGGAGGCGAGCGGCTGCACGAGTGGGCGTTCGGTGGCGACCCACGCGACCGCGAGGTGCTCACCGGCGGGGTCGCCTCCATCGGGGCGGTGATCGCCGGGCGGCGGACCTACGACGACTCGGTGCCCTGGTGGGGCGCTGACGGCCCGACCGGTCCCGCCCGCGTCCCGGTCTTCGTCATCTCCCACGACGTGCCCGAGAAGACGCCCGAGGGCGGCGTCTACACCTTCGTCACCGGCGGGATCGAACGCGCCCTCGAGCAGGCGAAGGCGACCGCCGGCGAGAAGGGCGTGACGGTCATGGGCGGCGCCGACACCGGTCAGCAATACCTTCGGGCCGGCCTGCTCGACGAGCTGTCGATCCACCTGATCCCGGTGCTGTTCGGCAGCGGCACCAGGATGTTCGATCACCTCGACGACAAGCATGTCGAGCTCGAGCCTGGCGAGACGATCCAGACCCCGGCAGCCACCCACCTGCGCTACCGGGTCGTCAGGAAGACCGACGCCTAGCCACTTGAGAGGCCAAGTGAGAAGCTACGCGCGTGGTTGCCATCGCTGAAGGGCTGACGCTCGACGAGACGGCGCTCGCCGAGCTGGAAGGCGGCATGCGCGGGGAGCTCGTCGGCCGGGACGACCCGACCTACGACGAGCACCGGAAGGTCTGGAATGGCTCGATCGACCGGCGCCCGGCCCTGATCGCGCGTTGCGCGGGTGTCGCGGACGTGATCGCCTCGGTGAGGTTGTGTCGCCAGCAGGGACTCCCGGTCGCGGTGCGGAGTGGCGGGCACAGCTTCCCTGGCCTGTCGGTCGCGGACGATTCGTTCCTGATCGACCTGAGCCTGATGAAGGGAGTCCGCGTCGACCCGGACGCGCGGACGGCGCGCGTGCAGGCGGGCGTCCTGCTTGGTGAGCTCGACCGGGAGACGCAGGCGTTCGGGCTGGCCGCACCGTCGGGAATCGTCACCCACACCGGTGTGGCGGGGCTGACGCTCGGCGGCGGGATCGGCTGGGTCATGCGCAAGTACGGCCTGTCGGTCGACCAGCTCCGCCGGGTCGACCTCGTCACCGCCGACGGCGAGCTCGTCAAGGCGAGTGCGGACGAGAACGCGGACCTCTTCTGGGGTCTGCGGGGTGGCGGCGGCAACTTCGGGATCGTGACCGAGTTCGAGTTCGACCTCGTGCCCGTCGGACCTGTCGTGATGGCGGGGCCGATCTTCTGGGCGATGGAGGACTCGCCGGAGGTGTTGCGGTTCTACCGCGACTGGGTCGCGGACGCGCCGGACGAGCTGATGACGATCGTCGTGCACCGCAAGGCGCCGCCGCTCCCCTTCGTCCCCGAGAAGCTGCACGGCAAGCCGGTCGTGATGGTGATCTGCTGCTGGGCCGGCGACGTTGAGGACGGGGAGCGGGCGATCCGGCCGCTGAAGGAGTTCGGCAACCCTGTCGCGGACGTGTGTGCTGCCAAGCCGTTCCTGGCCCACCAGGCGATGTTCGACCCGAGCTTCCCGCCCGGCCGCTGGTACTACTTCAAGAGCTGTGACGTTCCGGCACTGACGGACGAGATCATCGACACGACGGTCGAGCATTCGCTCCGGATCTCCTCGCCGTTGACGGCGTTCCCGATCTGGCAGATGGGGGGCGCCGTGGCGCGCGTGGGGGAGCACGAGACCGCGTTCAACGGGCGGAACGCCGGCTTCACCTACAACATCGGCGCGTCGACGGCGACGGCGGAAGGTTTCGACGAGGAGCGCGAGTGGGTGCGCAACTTCTGGTCCGCGCTCGAGCCGCACTTCACGAGCGTGTACGTCAACTTCCTCATGGACGAGGGTGAAGACCGGATCCGCCAGGCGTACGGCCCAGAGAAGTACGACCGCCTGAAGGCGCTGAAGCGGAAGTACGACCCCGACAACTTCTTCCGCATCAACCAGAACATCCCGCCGACGTAACCGGGGCAGGAGCTGACGCAAGGACGAGCGCGTTCCCGCAGCTCAGGCGCTAAGACTAGTGGCAGGGACAGGATTCGAACCTGTGTAGGCAATGCCGGCGATTTTACAGGTCGCACCGTCATCACCCCGCGGGTCCCGTTCCATCCCCACGGTCGGAGGGAAGCCCCGGCCGCGTGCCCGCCGTCAGGGTGGACCTCGAGCGGCACCGCAAGACGACGACCTCAACATCCAACCAGGCCGTCCTCAATGGCACCAAGCCAGCCATCGCAGCGAGCGGCCCTGCGCTCTCTGGCCCTCGCGGCCCGCTCACCCCGGTCTTCAAACTATGTTTCCACCTCTGTTTCGGCGGTTCAGGGCCGTTCGTGGGCGTCTGCGACCTGGGCGCCCTCGGCGCCGCAGCTCGCCGTAGACCGCAGCGGTCCGCCCGTGTTGCTGTTCGCTGTGGCTGTCGGCAACAGCGAAGTGATCGCGCAGGTCTACTTGCCTCGTCACCGCCGGGACGAACCCGAGCTAGGCTACGCCGCATGCGGTGGCTGCTGGTGCTAAGCCTGGCCGGGCTGGTGGCGTGCTCGTCCGGGGACGGCCAGCCACGAGCCGAGCGTGCCCTGCCCGAGCCCATCACCGTCTCCAGCTCGGCGTTCACCGAAGGCGCGGCCATCCCCCAGCGCTTCACCTGCGACGGCGACAACCTCTCCCCGCCGCTGCGCTGGTCGGGTGTGCCGACCGGGACGGTCGAGGTCGCCCTGGTGGTCGACGATCCGGACGCGCCCCGGGGCACCTACGTGCACTGGGTCGCCGTCGGTCTCGACCCGGCCAGTACCACGCTGGCCGAGGCCACGGTTCCGCCGGGCGTCCGACAGGTCCGTAACAGCGCCGGCAAGGCCGCCTACACCGGCCCGTGCCCTCCGGGCGGCTCACCCCACCACTACCGGTTCACCATCTACGCCCTTCAGCGCCCCCCCGACGTCGGCAACGACGCCCGCCCCGAGGCGGCGATCGAGGCCATCGAGGCGGCCGCCACCGCCCGCGGGCGGTTGGTTGGCACCTACGGCCGCTGAACCGAGCCCGCACCGGCCGGTGGTCCCGTCGGTTGGCCGCGTGATGTCGTCCCACCGGGCCCGGCCCACCGCAAGGTGGCACCGGCCGGGATTTGACCCCCAGCCCGTCCCACGACGTGCAACCCCTCCACCATTGTGCGCCTGACCTGCATAATTACCACGGATGTATGCTGGGACGTCCAGGTGTATGCGCACCGTCAACGCTCAGGAGGAATCACCGCAGGGACTCGGCAGGTCGACTAACGACCTCGTCAGTGTCCTCTGCTGGCAGCGCTTGATCGCGCTCAGCCGCTATCGTCTCTCCTGCTGGGATGGAATCGCGACATCAAGGGCCAGGATCGTCGCGGCGATCGCGGCTGCTGCGCCGGTGACCCAGCGAGCGCCGCTCTCATGGTCCTTGAAGGCTGGGACAGCGAGCACCGTCAGCGAGAGCAGCAGGCCGAGCCAGGCAGCGATCACACAGACCCAATGGCCGATCCACCAGGCGGTGTCTTCGTTGTCCTTGCTCTGAAACTCCGGCCGACGCGTGCGATGGGTCAGAAACTTCGTGAGGAGGATGACCACGAAGACGGCGGTTGCCCCGGCATAGAAGTCGTTTGGAGACATCTCGGGTCTCTTCCCTCTTCATCGGCTGCGCCATGCTGGGGCAGACCCCCGAATCTGCAGACTATCGCGTGCCAGTCTGGTCTACTGCCAGCGACAGCAACTCAGCCCTACCTGGCGGTGACGCGTCACCGACCGTCACTACCACTCCATCGGCCGGAGTCTCCCGCGCTTCGGTCATCCACGAGTATCGGACGCTCCTGAGGCTGGATCCGGCACTGGCGGCGGCGCTCGCCACGCCCGGTGCCGATGGTGTAGCGCCGGTCGATGTCGACCCCGATGCTCGCCGGTGTGGCATTGACAGGGACGCGCTGGGCGCCTTGCGCTGACGCCGCGACCCGTCGGACGGTTGGGCGGTTGGGCGGTTGGGCGGTTGGGCGGTTGGGCGGACCGTGGTAGGGCCTGTTGCATTGTGGCAACCCGCGGCCGGGCCACCTGGCGTCGCAGCACGGCGACCTCGTGGCGTAGCACGAGCGGCTCGGCGTTCTTCGCCGCCGAGCTCCTCGCCAGCAGCCCAAGCCATCGCACTACCGGCAGAACAGTAGATAGACCCAGTCACCGAGCCATGCGACCGATCATCGCGGCCGGTGGCTTCCTCGCGAAACTTCAGCTCAGGACCTACGCCCGAGTATCTGGCACCCACAGGTTCCAGCGGCTGATCCTTCCTGGCCTGGAGTTGACCCGTTGAGGCGCCCCGGGTTTGGTGGAGGCCATCTCCACCAAAGCCAGCACGGTTCAGGGTTCTGTTTGCAGGTGGGTGCGGCCATACTGGCCGGAGCTTGCCCGCCTTGTCCTACCCGGAAGGACGTTGGATGCTCAACACACCGAGGCATGGTTCACCAGTGACCCGGCTCACCCGCGTGGTTCTGCCGCTCCTGGTGCTGGCCCTGGTGGCCGCAATAGCCGCACCGGCCACCGCGTCGCGACCACCCGAGGTGATCGTCCTGCCGGGCGCCAGCTCGGCCGAGGGCATCGCCGCCGGCCGCGGGGCCACCTTCTATGCCGGTGACCTATTCGCCGGCGACATCTTCCGCGGCAACATCCGCCGCGGCACCGCCGAGCTGTTCATCGACGCCCCCGCCGGCCGCCAGGCCGTCGGCATGGCCGCCGACCTGCGCCACAACCTGCTGTTTGTCGCTGGTGGCTTCACCGGCCAGGGCTATGTGTACAACCTGGGTAGCGGCGCCACGGTGGCCAGCTACCAGTTCGCGACGCCACCGGCCACCGTCATCAATGACGTGGCCGTCACCAAGGGTGGCGCCTGGTTCACCGATTCGCTACAGGCCCGGCTCTATTTTGTGCCGGTCAGCCGGGCCGGGGTGCCGGGGCCGTCCCGGACGCTGGCGCTGAGTGGCCCGGCGGCCGACACCAGCGGGGCGTTCAACCTCAACGGCATCCAGGCCACGGCCAACGCCAAGACCCTGATCGTGGCCCACTCGGCCAACGGCCAGCTCTACACGGTCGACCCTAGGACCGGTGCCAGCGCGATCATCGCCGGGGTCAGCGTGCCCGACGTCGACGGCATCGTGCTCCAGGGTCGGCGGCTGTGGGCGGTGCAGAACACCAACCAGGTGACCCGGATCCGGCTGGGTCGCCACCTCGCATCCGCGGTGGTCGAGGAGGTCATCACCAGTGACCTGTTCCAGACACCGAGCACCGCGGCCCGCTTTGGCAGTCGCCTTGCGGTGGTCAACGCCAAGTTCGACACCGGCATCCCACCCACCGCCGACCAGTACGAGATCGTCCTCGTCAAGGCATGACCGGGGCCAGTCCAACCGCCGCCGAGATCCACAACGGGTCCACGCAGGATCGGTGACCCGGGAGCGCAGCGGGCACCAGCGGGTTACCAGCGGTTGAGGTGTACGGACCTTCGACAAGAAGGGGATACACGCCATGATCGACGCAGTGCAGATCCTGTGGTCGCCGGCCGGAGTGACGCAGTCGGCGCTGGATCCTCTGAGCTGGTGGATGTGACCGACGGTGACACCCCCAACATCCGCCTGCCGGTCCGCCTGCTGTCGGTCGACACCCCCGAGGTGACCGCGCGCACCGACCAACGGGCCCAGGCCATCGACCAGGAGTTCGTGCAGCACTGTTGCACCTGCCGCGAGTGAGCCCTAAGCAGGCAGACTTGTCGCATGAGCCCTCGTGGACCCGCCAAACCATTGCGCAGTCTGCCTTCGCTGGCTTCTGCTTCCCATCCGACGTGATCGTCCTGGCGGTGCGCTGGTATCTACGCTTCGGGCTGTCGTACCGCGACGTCGAGGAGCTGCTCGCCGAACGCGGCTTCGAGGTTCGGGCGTCTAGCTGCCAGAACCGGGAGCCTGGCACGGGGAACCAGCTGGTGGCTGGTGGCGTAGCAAGTGGCATGAGCGGCGTGGCCCTCTGGGGCAGTGGCCGGCGCGGAGGTCGGCCGTGAGGCCTGCCCGGGTGCTGGCCGGGGTCGGCGTCGTGGGCCTGGTCGCGGTCGTTGCCGGCAGCTTCCAGATTCATGAGGAACCGACTCCCCGGCCCTCTCCCTTGGCGTCGTCGACCACCGCGGACCCGCGCCGGTCGCGACCACTTGCTGGGGTGCCCCTGGCCGGGGGAGGCCGGCTGCGGTTGCTGGTGGCTAGCGAGCCGGCACCGTTCGTCATCGACCTGGACCGGCATCGTGTGCAGCCAGTGACCGGCCTGCCCGCTGGCGGCGAGCGGGTGGTGTCGGTGGTGCCGGTCGGCGAACATGCCGTGATCGTCTCCGAGCGGATCTGCACCGGCTGCCAGCCGGCGGTCAAGGTGTACGGGATCTGGCGGGGCCGCACCGCCGCAGTCCAACTCGGGACGGACCGGGAGGTGGCGGCGGCCCGCGACGGCCGGGCCGTCTGGCTGCTCGGCCAGCGAACCGCAACCGCCTGCACGCTGCGCGAGGTCGGGTTGGATGGTTGGCTGCGGCAGCCGCCCCGGCCGGTCTCGTGCACGACCAAGCTGCTCGCTGAACTGCCGGCCGGGCTGCTGGTCGCCACCGGTACCGCCGAAGACCCCTGGGCGCGCCCGAGCAGCCTCCTCGACCGTGCCAGCCACCGCACCCGGCTCGGGTTCGCGGCCGCTAGCCTGCTCGCCGCCACCGGCCAGCTGCTGCTGACCAGCGCCGAACCCCAAGCCCCGCTCACCCTGACCAACCTGGCCAGCCACCGCAGTTGGCGGCTCGGGTGGCCGAGCCGGCTACGCGGCGGCACCCACATCGCCGCCGTCCACCCCAACGGCCGCGACATCGCCGTCGGGTTCCATGGCCTGGCCGCGCCGGGCGAGGAAGGCTATGACCTGTGGCTGCTGAACACCGCCACCCGCCGCTGGCAGCACCTGCCCGACCTGCCCGCCGCCGACATCGCCGCCAAGGCGACCGACATGGCCTGGACGCCTGACGGCCGCCTCGTCGTGCTGACCACGACCCCAACCCACGGCCATGTGGTCGCGGTGTGGCGGCCCGGTCAGTCTCGGCTCGCGCTCCGCCCGCTCGAGCTGCCCGAGCCCAGCCCTGGCACCGACACCCTCGCCATCTGGTGACCTCGCCGCCAGCCCAGCCGGTCGCCGACGCCTTCCCGTGGCCACGGTCAAGGCGCGGCATCGCGCCCTTGTCGGCACCACCGTGGCCCGGGCGATCCAGCTGGCCAGCACGCCGGGGGAGGGACACCCCTCCCCGGCACCCCCTCCTCCACCTTGTCAAGCGGCCCTGGCAGTGGACGCCGGCCAGGCCAGCTGCTCGTCATAGGCCTGGCGCCGGCGGAGGCAGCCGTGCAGGATCCCGACCAGCCGATTCGCCAGGGTCCGCAGCGCCTGATGGTGGGTGGCGCCACGGGCCCGGTGGGCGTCGTAGTAGCGGCGAGCACCCGGGGAGCCGGTTAGGGCCGCGAAGGCCCACAGATGACAGGCGGTGGCCAGCCGCCGGTTCCCGACCGCCCGGGCCAGCACCACCTGCCGCAGGCCAGAAGCTCGGGTGATCGGGGCCGTGCCGGCATAGGCCTTGCGGCCCCTGGCGCTCAAATAGCGGTCCGGGTCGTCGCCGAACTCGGCCAAGACCCGAGCGGCCAGGACCAGCCCAAGGCCGGGCTGGCTCTGCACGATCCCAGCATCCCGATGGGCAGAAAACGCCGTGGTGAGCGCGGCCTCCAAGCTCGCCAGCTGCCCGCTCAGGCCGGCAATGACCACAACAGAAGCCGCCACCACCTGGGCGTAAGCAGCCGCCACCACTGGCGGAGCCTCCAGCTGCTGGCTGGCCAGTGCAGCCTGGATGGTGGCGGCGCGGGCCTCGACCTCGCGACGGCGACCCGCCCGCCGCAAGGCCGCCACCAGGTCGGCATGCGACAGCGCCCGACCCAGCGCCCCGACCAGCAGCCCCGGTCGGTCTCGATCCCGACCACCACCTCGGCCAGGTCGCTGGCATGGCCGGCGATGAGCTCGTGCAGCCGGGCCACCCCGGCCACTCCGTCGGGAATCCTCTCGCGGGCCAACACGTCCCCCTCAGTGGCCATGACGCACACGTCATGGTGGCGCTCGGTCCAATCGATCCCGACCAGCAACACAAGCCGCTCCCTTCCCGTCTCGACGTTCGCTCCTGGCCTGGAGGCGGCGGCGACCTAATGGAGCAGTGCTCGAGCTCGGCACGTCATCCCACTAGCCGTCGGTCTCCTCGCCTGGCCGGCGGGGGCACGGTCTTGACGAAAGGGCTCAGCTGCGCCCACTCGTTCCGTCTGCTGCTCACCCGCCGGCTGGCCGCACAGCAAGCCTCCCGCATCCTCGGCCCACTGCATGGCCATTAGCTCGTTCCTCCTCGCCGCGACGCCGGCCAGCTAGGACGGCCGGAGGGCGAGCTGGCGGTCTGCGGGCGCTCCACCTTGACCCCGGTCGGGCCGGACGGTCCCGATGACATGGGTCGGGCGTTCCGCCCTCCGCGCGGCGACACCCGCCGGGCGAGGGCGCAGCCGCGCCGGCTGACAGCGCAATTCACCTACCGAGCGAGCACGGTCACCTAAGCCCTGGCCTGTCCCGCCGGGGCGTTATGGTTGCCGCCAGGCTAGGGAGCATCGTCCAGTGGGAAGGGGCAGGCCATGGGCGGCGACCAGGATCTGCCCACGGGCGCGCTGCCCGATGGGATCACGATCGGCGGGGACGGGGTCCCCCGGTGCTGGTGGGGTGCCGGCGACCCGCTGTACCGCCGCTACCACGACACCGAGTGGGGCCGGCCGGTGGCCGACGACCGGCGGCTGTTCGAGAAGCTGTCGCTGGAGGGGTTCCAGGCCGGGCTCAGCTGGCTGACGATCCTCCGCAAGCGGGAGCACTTCCGCGAGGTGTTCGACGGCTTCGACCCGGCGACGGTGGCCCGCTTCGGGGTCGAGGAGGTGGAGCGGCTGCTGGCCGACCCGGGCATCGTCCGCAACCGGGCCAAGATCGAGGCGACCATCAACAACGCCCGCCGCTATGACGACCTGGCCGCAGAGTTCGGCAGCCTGGCCGCCTACGTCTGGCAATACGAGCCCGACCCACAGGCCCGCCCCCCGGTCCTGGATCACGCCGCCCTCCTGCTGCTCGGCCAGAGCCCGGAGTCGACGGCGATGAGCAAGGACCTGCGCCGCCGGGGGTGGTCGTTTGTTGGCCCGACCACCGTGTACGCCTTCATGCAGGCCATGGGCCTGGTCAACGACCACCTGGAAGGCTGCGACCGCCGCCCACCGACCGAGCGCGAGCGACACCGGTTCCGGCGACCCTCGGTCGCCGGAGCTGACGGAACCCACCAGTCCGGCACGGCAGCCGGCAGGTCCTGACCGACGCCTGCGGGCGCCTCGCTCGGGGTCACCAGCGGCCCGAAGACGAGGCGACGATGATCCGCCCGGATGCTCGCCTGCCACTGCTGGCGGTGGCACCAGACCGCTCTCATGGCGTCGCCTGGCGGCTGCTTGCACTGCTGATCCCGCTGGTCCGGGCACCGGCGCGCCGCTCGGGTGGACCCGGGATGCGAGGGGTGTTTCTCGCCAACGCCGCCTGGGCGCTGGTGGCCACCCTCGCCCACCACTTGCTGCGCTGGGTCGACGCACTCGGGCTCGGCGTCCATGGTCTGGTGGTGGCCAAGACGATCCGCCGGCGCTTCATCACCCTGCCCGGCCGGCTCACCCATACAGCACGACGCCGCCACCTGCACCTACCGTCGGGCTGGCCGTGGGCCGAGGGCTTCCTGGCCGCCCTGGCCCGCCTCCGCGCGCTGCCGCTGCGGACCTGACCCGCAGCCGCCCGCGCCGCCGACACCGACACATTGGGTCAGCGAACACCACCCACAACAGCGGCATCCAAACCGTCACCGCTCAGCCGCCGCACTCACCAGCACCCTCGGACCGCGCCACGGTGGATCCAGGCCAAGGCCTCCCATCCCCGTGGGTCGCGTCATTCAGCATCCCAGAAGGCGTGCTCGTGGCGGAGGCTGGTCAGGAAGGCATGCTCGCAGGCGGCCAGGCGGGCCGCTGGCAGACCGTCGGCCGCCCGGTCCAGCAGGTCCGCGCACCAGGCGGCCAGCTCGGCGAAGCCGGGGTCGGCGTAGGTCTGGATCCAGCGTCGGTAGCGAGGCTCGGTCGGCAGGCCGGTCGCGGCCAGGGCCCGGCCCAGCTCGGAGTAGCCCCACATGCAGGGCAGCAGCGCGGCCAGCACTTCGGCGAACTCGCCGGTCGCGGCGGTGCGGAGCAAGAAGTCGGTGTAGGCCGCGCAGACCGGCGACTTCTCGGCCCGGTCCAGGTCGACCTCGGTAAGGCCGAACTCGGCCGCGTAGGCCCGGTGCAGCGACAGTTCCTCGTGGTAGGTGGCGTGGGCCAGGTCGACCAGACGGCCCAGGGTGTCGGTGTCGGGCGCCCGGGCGGCGGCCAGAGCGAACAGCCGCACGTAGTCGAGCAGGAACAGGTAGTCCTGCACCAGCCAGGCGCGAAACCGCTTCTGGTCCAGGTCGCCGTTGGCGATCCCGCGCACGGTGGGATGGGCGAGCTGGCGCTCCAGGTTCGGCCGACCGAGCCGGAAGAGGCGCTGGCTCAGGCCGGCCATGCCTGGCCGCTCCAGCACATCTCCCAGAAGGCCAGCTCGAACCGGGCGGCGCCGGTGAAGAGCATGCCGAGCCGCTCGGTCAGGGTGGGCGATGGCGCCCCGGCGAGCTGGTCGAGGTCACGGCCGAGGGCGGTGACGAAGGCGCGGAACGCCTCCCCGCTCCAGTTCTGGATCCAGGCGTGGTAGGCGGAGTCGGCCGCGCTGAGCTTGGCCACGGCGGTCCAGGTGTCCAGGTAGGCGCGCTCGGCCGCGTACAGGGCGGTCAGGCCCTCCAGGGCGCCGTCGTAGGCGGCGCAGAGAAGGTAGGAGGTATAGCCGAGGCAGACCGGCCAGGGCTGGGCGTCGGGCGCGAAGCCGTGCTCGGCGGCCGTCTGGGTGAACGCTTCGGCCTCGAGCACCAGGTTGCGGTCGAGGTCGGCGAGCAGGTCGTCGAGCCGCGACGGCAGGCCGTGGGCGCGGAGCGCGGCCACCACGCGCCGCTCCTCCATCACGAAGACCCGGTCCTGCTGCGCCCAGGCCTGTAAGGCGCTGTCCGGGAGGGTGCCATGAGCCAGGCCGAGCACGAAGGGGTGACCGGCCATGGCCGCCCAGACGGCCCGGTTGGCCTCGACGAGGCGGTCGGTGAACGCCACCATTCGCTGATCCTACCGGCCCCCACAGGCAGGAAGGGCGCTCGGTGAAACGGATGCGGGCGGTGGCGATGCCGGCCCGGAAACCTGCCCGCGACCCGGGCTGCAACCCCGTGCAACTCTATGCGCCGCGCGAGCCGGGCCGTATAAAGGACATGTCACCACTTGAGGCGGATGGCGGTGCGCACCGGTGCACGACCCCGGGCCGGGAGATGGTATGGGCGCCTACCAGACCAACGGTCAGCCCGCGCAGACCAGCCGGCCCGTTTCCGACGGCCGGTCCGAGCCGCTCTGGCCGGGGGCCGCCGAGGCGGCGATCGGGGTCATCGCCAACCCGATGTCGGGCCGCGACATCCGCCGGCTCGTGGCGCGGGCGTCGGTCTTCCCCAATGCCGAGAAGGCCAACATGGTCCTGCGGGTGGCCGCGGCGGCCGGCGCCCTCGGGGTGGGCCGAGTCCTGGTCTCCACCGACAGCTTCGGGATCTCGGCCGGGGTGCTGCGGGCCGCCGGGCGCCTGGCCGCCGAGCCTGGCCCGGGCTGGCCGGTGCTGGAGTTCGTCGCCGTCGACGCCCTCACCGGGACGGCCAGCGACACCCGGGAGACGGCCAGGCGCATGCTGGCCGCCGGGGCCGCCGTGATCGTGCTGCTCGGCGGGGACGGCACCATCAGGGCCGCCGCCCCGGTCCTCGGGGACACGCCGGTCGTGCCCCTGAGCACCGGGACCAACAACGCCTTCCCGGAGATGTGGGAGGCGACCGTGGCCGGCTCGGCCGCCGCCCTGGTCGCCACCGGCGCGGTCGGGGCTGGCGAGGCGACCAGGCGGGCCAAGGTCCTCGAGGTCGTCTCGGGCGACCGCCTGGAGCTGGCCCTGGTCGACGTGTGCATTTCCTCCGAGGCCCACGTCGGGGCCAGGGCGCTGTGGCACGTCGGCTCGCTGCGCGAGCTGTATTGCGCCTTCGCCGAGCCCCACGCCATCGGCCTGTCCAGTGTGGCGGCGATGCTGCACCCGACGCCAAGGGACCACCCGGGCGGGGTGGCCGTGCGCCTGGCCGGTGACGGGCCGGCCAGCCGCTGGGTGACCGCCCCGATCGCGCCTGGCGTCATGGCCAGGGTGGGCATCCTCGACGCCGGCCCGATGGCCGTCGGCGAGCGCCGCCGCAGCTCGGTGGCGACGGGGACGGTGGCCGTGGACGGCGAGCGCGAGCTCGAGTTCGGTCCCGACCGGCCCGTCACCGTGACCCTGTCGGCGGCCGGGCCCCTAGTCGTCGACATCCGCAACGTCATGCGGGCCGCCGCAGAGCGCGGCCTGCTCGTCCTGCACGACCGGCCGGTCCGTCCTCGTCGAGGACGGACCCGTGACACGCCGAGGAGGCGACGGTGACCGACACCCTGCCCAGTAACACCGCCTACGAGCTGACCCCTGACGACCTACTGGCCGCCTACCGGACCATGCGCACCATCCGCGACTTCGAGGAGCGCGTGCACGACGAGTTCGCGACCGGTGAGATCCCCGGCTTCGTGCACCTGTACGCGGGCGAGGAGGCCTCGGCGGCCGGCGTCTGCATCCACCTGGACGACCGCGACGCGATCGCCAGCACCCACCGCGGCCACGGCCACTGCATCGCCAAGGGCGTCGACCCCAAGGAGATGATGGCCGAGATCTACGGCCGCTCGACCGGCTCATGCCACGGCAAGGGCGGCTCCATGCACATCGCCGACCTGTCCAAGGGCATGCTCGGGGCCAACGGCATCGTCGGCGGCGGGCCCCCCCTGATCTGCGGCACCGCCCTGGCCGCCAAGCTCAAGGGCACCGGCGGGGTGGGGGTCGCCTTCTTCGGTGACGGGGCCAGCAACCAGGGCACCACCCTGGAGGCCATGAACCTGGCCTCGGTCTGGAACCTGCCGGCCATCTTCGTGGCCGAGAACAACGGCTACGCCGAGGCCACCTCCGCTACCTGGTCGGTGGCGGCCGACAACATCGCCGACCGGGCGGCCGGGTTCGGCATGCCGGGCGTGATCGTGGACGGCTTCGACTTCTTCGCCGTCTACGAGGCGGCCGGGGCGGCGATCGACCAGGCCCGCAAGGGTGGCGGCCCGACCCTGATCGAGGTCAAGTTCACCCGCTACTTCGGCCACTTCGAGGGCGACCAGCAGCGGTACCGGGCCGACGAGGTGGCCAGGGCGCGGGACACGCTGGACTGCCTCAAGCGCTTCCGGGGGCGGGTGACCGAGACCGGCCAGCTCGCCGACCACCAGCTCAACGAGATCGACAACGACGTGGCCCGGCTCATCGACGACGCCGTGGCCGAGGCCAAGGCGGCGCCCAAGCCGACCCAGGCCGACCTGACCACCGACGTCTACCTGCGCTACTAGAGGAGGCGGCCAGATGGCACGGACGATCAGCTACCGCGAGGCGATCAACGAGGCGTTGGCCCAGGAGATGGCGCGCGACGAGTCGGTCATCGTGATGGGCGAGGACAACGCCGGCGGGATGGGCAGCCCCGGTGAGATGGATGCCTGGGGCGGCGTGCTGGGCGTGACCAAGGGGCTGTACCACCAGTTCCCGGACCGGGTCCTGGATACCCCGATCTCCGAGTCGGCCTTCATCGGGGCGGCCGTCGGGGCCGCGACCAGGGGGCTGCGCCCGGTCGCCGAGCTGATGTTCATCGACTTCATGGGCGTGTGCTTCGACCAGATCTTCAACCAGGCGGCCAAGTTCCGGTACATGTTCGGCGGTAAGGCCGTGACCCCGGTGGTCGTGCGGACCATGTACGGGGCCGGGCTACGGGCCGCGGCCCAGCATTCGCAGGCCCTGTACCCGGTCTTCACCCACATCCCCGGGCTCAAGGTCGTCGTCCCGTCCAGCCCCTACGAGGCCAAAGGCCTGCTCATCCAGTCGATCCGCGACGACGACCCGGTCATCTTCTGCGAGCACAAGGCGATGTATGACACCACCGGCGAGGTGCCCGAGGAGAGCTACACGATCCCGTTCGGCGAGGCCAACCTGGTCCGCGAGGGCGGCGACGTCACCATCGTGGCCATCGGGCGCATGGTCTCGGTGGCCATGGAGGCGGCCGGGCAGCTGGCCTCCTCGGGGGTGGAGGCCGAGGTGATCGACCCGCGCACGACCAGCCCGCTGGACACCGAGACGATCCTGGAGAGCGTGGAGAGCACCGGCCGGCTGGTCGTCGTGGACGAGGCCACGCCTCGCTGCAACCTGGCCACCGACATCTCGGCCACCGTGGCCCAGGAGGCCTTCGGGTCGCTGCAGGCCCCGATCCAGATGGTCACCGCCCCACACACCCCCGTGCCGTTCGCCGACTCGCTGGAGGACCTCTACATGCCCGACGCCCAGAAGGTGGTCAATGCGGCCAAGGCCGTGACCGAGTGGGAGCGCTGA
Organism: Actinomycetes bacterium; assembly: GCA_035275125.1. Classification (GTDB taxonomy): domain Bacteria; phylum Actinomycetota; class CALGFH01; order CALGFH01; family CALGFH01; genus CALGFH01. Next base: position 17,008 of record DATENJ010000299.1, read on the forward strand.
GCTCGCCATGTCCGATGTCAGGATCGCCCGGGTCACGATGCCCAAGTGGGGCCTGTCGATGACCTCGGGCAAGATCACCGAATGGCTGGTGGAGGAGGGCGACGAGGTCGAGGCGGGCGCCGAGCTGGCCGAGATCGACACTGACAAGATCGTCGGCACGCTGGAGGCGCCCGCCGCCGGGGTGCTACGGCGCATCATCGCCGGGACCGACAGCTCGGCCCCGGTCGGGGCCATCATCGCCGTCTTGGCCCCGGCCGAGGTCCCCGACGCCGACATCGACCAGGTCGTGGCCGAGGCCGAGGAGCAACTGGCCTCGGGCGAAGTCGAGGCGCCGGCTGGCCCGGTCGTGGCCACCGTCGAGGTCGACGGCCGGGCCATCTCGTACGCCACCATGGGCGAGGGCGACGAGGTCGTCGTACTCGTGCACGGCTACGGGGGCGACAAGAACTCCTGGCTGTTCGTGCAGGAGCCCCTGTCCCGGACCCGGACCGTGCACGCCATCGACCTGCCTGGGCACGGCGCCTCGGGCAAGGACGTCGGCGACGGCAGCCTGGACACACTGGCCGCCACCGTTCTCGGCTTCATGGACGCAGTCGGGGTCGGGCGGGCCCACCTGGTCGGCCACTCACTGGGTGGGGCGGTGGTCACGGCCGTGGCCGCGACCGCGTCCGACCGGGTCAGCGCCCTGACCCTGGTCTCCCCGGTCGGCTTCGGTGAGGTCGACGCCTCCTACCTGCGCGGCTTCGCTGAGGCGGGCTCGCGCCGGGAGCTGCGCCCCCACCTTGGCAAGCTGTTCGCCGACGAGGGCCAGGTCAACCGGCAGCTGGTCGACGACCTGCTCAGGTACAAGCGCCTGGACGGAGTCGAGATGGCCCTCCAGACGCTGCTCGGGACCCTGCTCGACCGGGACGAGCAGGCGATCGACGCCGCCACCCTGGTGGCCACGGTCGAGGTGCCAGTGGTCGTCGTCTGGGGCCGGGCCGACCGGGTGCTGGCCCCGCCCGACGCCTCGGTTCTCGGTCGGGCCGAGCTGCGGCTGGTCGACGACGCCGGGCACATGGTCCACATGGAGCAGCCGCACGCCGTTGTGGACGCGGTGGAGGCGACCGGAAGGAAGGATGACGGATGAAGGCGGCCAGGTTCCACGCCCGTGACGATGTCCGGATCGACGACCTCCCCGAGCCCGAGACCCGTGAGGGCACCGTCAAGATCAAGGTGGCTGGTGCGGCATCCGCGGCACCGACCTGCACGAGTATCTGGAAGGGCCGATCTTCACCCCTGCCGAGGCGCCCCACCCGCTGACCGGGGAGCGGAACCTGCACGCCGTCAAGCGCACCGGCACGGTCGTCAACGTGGCCATCTGGGGCGCCCCGACCCATATCCACGGACCAAGTTGGACGGGCTGGTCACGCGGCGACGCCCAGGAAGCGGCGTCGTCTGGCCTGGAACCCGTGGCGGTCCTGGAAGATGTCGTGCCACATGTCGGCCAGTTCCCGCTCCCGGTACGGGGTGGGGTCCACCAGCGGCAGGGCCTTGGGGGCCCGGTCAGCGACCCGTGCGGCGACCTCTCTGGCCCAGCCGTCGAACGCGACGGGGTTGTCGGGCCCGATGCCGTCAACCAGACCGAGCCGCTGCGCGGCCATCGGGCTGATGGGCAACCGGTCGGTGAGGAGCTGCTCGGCGGCCTGCTCGCCGGCGCGGAGTGGCAGCACCAGGCTGCGGAGTTCCGATCCTGAGAGTCCAATGGCGCCGTAGTGGTAGTTGAGGTTGATGGAGGGTCGGGCGAGGACGACGTCGAAGCAGGCCGACAGGACCGCGCCGCCGGCGCCGGCAGAGGAGTTCAGTACCGCGATCGTGGTCTGCGGCTTCGGCAGGTGGCGTCCGCGCGGCAGGTTGAAGATGAACTCGGCCACGTCGTCGATGCCCTGGATGTTCGCCCATGCCTCGGCGCGGGGGTCGTCGGCGGCCTCGATGACCCCGAGGTGGATCCCGTTGCTCCAGGCCACTTGGCCGCCGACCAGGGCGATCGCGCTGGTGTTCTGGTTCGCCGCATAACAGAGCGCGTCCAGCAGCCGGCCGCAGAACACCGTCGAGGCGGCACCGTTGTACGGCTCGGCATGGATCCAGCCCACCCGGCCCTCGCGGCGGTAGCGGATGACCTGGTGGGTGCGGCCGCGGTGGAGTTGGCGATCCGGGTGCAAGCTGCTCTCCCTGAGGCCGTCGAGGTGCGCCGGGACGGCATGGACGGCGGGGAGCTTCAGCCCCCGGCCGCCGTCGGCCGGCTTGACCTTGGCGTGGCCGATCCACACCGCGCCGCCAGCGCCGGTCGCGACCAGCACCGCGCCGTCCCGGTGGGCCAGGAGCTGGCCAGGGCGGTCCGTCCTGGTCCGAAGTCGCCGGGAACGGGCGTCGGTGACATCGTGCGGGTGGGCGTCGTAGACGTTGACGGGCCGGCCCCCCAGCTCGGTGCGCACGCCGAACGGGGCGGCGTGGACGCACCGCAGGATCCGGTCGGGATGGTCGTCCCAGGCAAAGGCCAATCGGTCCTGGCGCAGCGCCGGGCGGTGCCGGCCGGCCGCCGCGCGACCGAAGTCAGCCAGCGGTACGCCGCGGTACGCCGGGTCGATGGCCATCCGGGCCAGGATCTCGCGCGCGCAGTCGATCGCCGCCGGGACGACGTGCTGGGCGTAGACCTCGCCAAGGGTGGCCTCGGCGGGCATGGCGAACTCCCGCCAGGCGCCAACATTGCCACCGTCGAGCTCCTCGGGCGCGCTCGCCGGCTCGGCCCGGACCATGGTCAGCCCCCACCTCCGCTCACCCTCCAAAATGGCCCAGGACAGGGAGGACGGGCCGCGGTCGCCCCGGATGCCGGGGTGCGGGATCCAGGTCGTCGTGCGCTCGCACACCTCCGGTGGCACGACCTCCTTGAGGAACGGGCACATGATCACGTCGGGGGCTGCCAGCCTGGCGAACCGGGTCATGTCCTCGGCCGACATCGGGGTCCGGATCTGCAGGTCCTCCGGCCGGATGACCTCGTGCCCGTCCTCACGCAGCGCCGCCCACAGCGCCTGCTGCATGCTGGCCAACCTCGAATACAGCAACCCGATGCGAAATCCCACTGGGCCCCCCGCTTCGCCGTCACCCACAAATGGCGTCGGTGCTCCGACCGGGTATCTCGTCGATCGTGAGCGACCTGTTGGCGCCTCCGCCGTAACTCTCGGCTGCCAGGGCAGGACACGCTGTGCCGCGCGGCACGGCGCGGATGTGCCCTCGAGCACGTCGGTGAGACGGACCCACCATGTGGTGTAGACCGGCGTGACCCAATCCGGGTCATACTGCGGCCATCAGGGCGGTTGACCTTCGAGGAGGGCTCCCATGCCGCTGGCGAGGTACGGGGTTCTGGCCGGGCAGGTGGTCGACCGACGGACCGAAGGCGGCACCGACACGCCCCCATAGGGTGCGCACGCCGCGGCCGCGGGGCCAACCGGGGGATCCGCGCGGGCCTCGCCACAGCCGTCTACCCTGGTCGAGCATGAAGCACGTTGTCCTCATGCTCTCGCCGCAACCGGAGGATGATGAGCCCGAGAAGGCGGAACAGCAGCTCACAGACGGTGCGGACCGGCCGCTGGATGGCCAGGCGCGACCAGCCGTTCGCGACGTTCCTGTTCGGCATGCGGCTCAACCGGCTGCGCGGGCTGCATCGCTTCCTGTGGGGCCTTTGGGTGCTCCGCCGTGTCCTACGCGACCTGGACGCCCACCCGGAGCGCGGCTTTCTCGCCGGCCGGGTCTACCGCGCCGGCCGGACCCTGGTGGCGGTGCAGTACTGGGAGTCGTTCGACACCCTGGACGCCTGGGCTCGCGACCACCGCCTCCCCCATCGCAAGCCGTGGCAGCGGTACCTGCGGGAGGCGCTCGACGACGGGGCGGTGGGCCTGTGGCATGAGACCTACCTGGCCAGTCCAGGCAGCTGGGAGGGGGTCTACCTCAACATGCCGCCGTGGGGCCTGGCCGCCGGGGTGGAGGCGGTTGAGATGCAGGCGACCAAGGGTTCGGCCCGGGAGCGCCTGCGCGAGCAGCGCAAGCGCAGCACGCGGGCCGCCGCCGAGAAGACGCCGCCCCCGCCGCCCTGACCCCGCGTAGGGTGCGGAAACCCTGACCTGGCCGCTGAGCTGCCGGTTCGTTCAATCGTGGCGCAATAGAGTGACGCCTCCGCTGATGTCTGGAGGCTCCTGGATGCTCTCGAAGCTCGCCGACCTAACGCTCTGCCGCTCCATCCAGCTGCTCGCGACGCTCGCACGGGGTGATGCTGCCAAGGACTTGGAGCTCCTGGTGCTGCGCCACCAGCTTGGCGTGCTGCGCCGCCAGATCCCACGTCCCAGGCTCGAGCCCACCGACCGCGCTCAGCTGGCCGCGATCAGTTGTTGGCGTACTGCTCGGTTCGATGCCAGGCTGCCGGCAGCAGCTCCTCCAGCACGATCGGGTAGGTCGCCGCCCGGTCGGTGACCACCTCCACGGTGTGACCTTCGTGGTACCGATCACGCGCTCGAAGAATCGTCGGGCTGCCCTGGCGTCGCGCCGCGGGGAGACGAACACGTCGATGACCTGCCCGACCTGATCGATTACCCGCTAGACGTAGCGCCACGTGCCGGCGACCTTCACATGTCCCGCGCTCGGCGAGCAGCTCCTCAACGTCGCGGTACGACAACCCGAAGCGCAGATACCGCACGGTCGACACCGATGCAACAGTCCCCAAGCGGTTCAGTCCTGGTGAAGGTTGATGAGGTTGCCGCAGGTGTCGTCGAACACCGCGTCCATGCCGCCGTAGTCCATCCGGCCTGGCTCCTTGACGAACATCACCCCTTTGGCCTCGAGCCGCGCGGCGTCGCCGGCACAGTCGTCGGTGGTCAGCGAGATCACCGGCCGGCCCAGCTCGCGGCTGGCCTCGCGGAACACCCGGGCCGGCTCGTCGGCCAGGTGCAGCACCAACTCCACCCCGCCCGGATCCTCCGGCGACACCACCGTGAGCCAGCGCTCGCCCGGGCCGTAGGGGGCGCTGGTCTTGACCTCGAAGCCGAGCACCTCGGTGTAGAACCGCTCGGCCCGGTCCTGGTCGTCAACGAAGATCCCGGTCAGCCCGATCCGCATGCGCCCACCTTTCTCGATCCCGACGGCCGCAGCAGCAAACCGCACGGCGGCCCAGCGGCCAACGATTCGGTCCCAGCCGAATCCTTGCCTTCGCCTGCGACGGTGGCCACGATGCTTCTTGATGATCGAGATCGTGCTGGCCCACAGCGACCTGGCCCGGCTGCGCTTCGCCCACTCGCCGATCGAGGAGCTGGTGGCCAGCCTGCGGGTCCTGCAGGACCCCGGCCGCCAGCTGATGTACGGCCAGTGGCTGGCGGCCACCCGATCCCGGCTGGACGGACTGCGGCTGGAGCTGCTGACTGCGCTGGCCCCAACCGGCCGCTACCTCCCTTCCTTCCTGTTTCCACCCTCGACCCAGCCGTGGGGCGTGCTCGCCGACGAGCTGGCCCAGGTCGCGGCCAGCCCCCCGGCCCTGGTCCGGGCCGAGCTCGACGAGGTCCACGAGGGCCAGCCGCTCCCAGCCGTGCTTCGGCCGCTGTACGACGACCCGGCCGGCCAACTGCGGGGTGTGGTCGAGGAGCTGGCGCGGTACTGGCGAGCTGCCATCGAGCCGGTGTGGCAGCGGGTCCGCGGGCTCTGCACCGCCGACCTGGCCTACCGCATGGAACAGTTCGCCAACGGTGGCGTAGCCCAGGTACTGGGGGACCTGCATCCCGACCTCGGCTTCAGCGACGAGCTGCTCCTGGTCGACAAGCCCCATCACTGCTCCCACCGCTTCGACCTGGCCGGCGCCGGCATCGTGCTGGCGCCGTGCGCCTTCACCTGGCCGAGTTTGATCGTGGGCTGCTGCGGCGTCGACCAACCCGTCCTCATCTACCCGCCCCGAGGGGTGGCCGAACTGTGGGAGGACACCGTAGCTGAGCAGCCCGATCCCCTCAGCGCCCTGGTCGGCCGCACCCGAGCCACCCTGCTGGCCATCCTCGCCCTACCCAGCACCACTACCCAGCTGGCCACCCAGCTCGATCTCAGCCCGGCGGCGGTCAGCCAGCACCTCAAGATCCTCAAGGACGCCGCCCTGGTCACCGCCCACCGCCGCGGCCGGATGGTCCTCTATCAGCGCACCCCGGCCGCCACCACCCTGCTCGCGGCCATCGCCTCCGACCAGGCCACCGGCTAGACCGGGAACTCCCGCGCAGCGGCAGGGCAGGTCCGCCGGCCGGACCAAGGTGGACGTCCACCCTCGACCCGGCGCAGAGGATTCGGCACTGACTGAATCGTTGACGGCTTCCTCAGTCCAAGAAACGCTCAACCTGCAGTCGGTCCCAGCCAGTCTTCCACGAGGCAACACCTGGCCTCGTCGGCGATCGTTTTCGATCAATCCGGGGTCAAGATCATCCAACTCGCGCCACCCGGAGGAGCAGGCCCCAAGGGCCGGAGGTTGTCGATGAACCACCACGTCTTGGACTGGCGGCTGCTGCCGACCATGGCGGCCAGGTGGTCTTGTCCGACGGCGCGGCGCCTGCCCTGAGCCTGGTCGGATGAACCTGCGCCTGCGTCGATCGCGACGGCGGCGGCTGATCACGTTGGCGGCCCTGCTGGCGCTGGCCGGAGTGGGCTATGGGGTGCTGGCCGCGTCCACCTCACGTTCCCAAGTCGCACGGGCGGTGATCTGGGGTGAGTCCGATGTGCGCGACTACGCCCGCTTCCCCGCGCGCAGGGTCGCGACGGGGCCGACCCGGTTCAGTTTCCACCGCCCGCCGGGCGGCTGCAGCGTCCCGCCGGTGCGCACGGTCACCGTCCTGGAGGGCGGCCGGCCGGTCCAGCGGGACCTGAAGCAGCTCCTAGCCATCAGCGACACTACTGCGTTCCTGATCCTGCGCGGCGACACCCTGCTGTACGAGGGCTACTTCAACGGCTACGACCATGACGCCACCCAGACGTCCATGCCGATCGCCAAGTCGGTGCTCTCGGCCCTGGTCGGGATCGCCATCGGCCAGGGCCGCATCGGCTCAGCGGACGATCCGATCACCAGCTACGTGCCTGAGCTGCTAGGCCGCGACCGGCGGTTCGAGCGGATCACCCTGCGGCACCTGCTCACCATGCGCTCTGGGCTCCGCTACCAGGAGTCGGGGACGCCCCGGAGCGACGACACCGCCACCTACCACGCGCCCGACCTGCGAGCGCTGGCCCTGGAGCGAACTGCGATCGTCGAGGAGCCCGGGCGCCGGTTTCACTACAACAACTACAACCCGCTGCTGGTCGGGCTGGCCCTGGGTCCAGGACCCGACGAGCGACCTGGCTCGCCGGCTGGTGGCCCCCCGCCAAGGGGAGGGTCACGGGCGCCGATCTCCCCAGCGCACGCGATGCCGCAGTCCCAGGCCGCCGCCAGCATCAGGCCAGCGGTGCTGAAACCAGGTGGGAGGCGATCATGGACGACGGCGTGGGAGGCGATCATGGACGACGGCGGTGGCTTGGCGGTGAGACGGCGCTGGGCGGGCTGCTGTTGCTGCTCGGGATCCTGGTCCTGCTCGGTCAGGCTCTCGACCTGGAGCTGGGACGGGTCGGCTGGCCGCTCTTTGTGATTGTCCCCGGCCTTGGCTTGCTGGGGCTCAGCCTGTCCGCGGCCGGTCGGCTAGGTGAAGTGGTGGCCATGGGCGGCGGTGTGGTCACCATGGCCGGACTGGTGCTGCTGGTCCAGAATGCCACCGACCGGTTCGAGACCTGGGCTTACGCCTGGACCCTGGTGCTGCTGGTCGGTAGCGGGGTCGGGCGGTGGCTGCTGGGTGCCGTGCGCGGTCGCCGCGACCTGACCGCCGGCGGCGGTTGGCTGATCGGCGCCGGGCTGGTCGCATTCGTAGTCTTCGCCGTCTTCTTCGAGGTCGTCATCGGGGTCGGAGGCCACCGGAGCGGGGCATCCGGCCGCTACGTCCTGGCAGCCCTGCTGATCGAGGCCGG